>JBKKDH010000092.1:0-20636 GCA_046708445.1 Arthrobacter sp. | reverse complement strand
AGTGTTCGAATAATGAGACAGCTTGACCAGAATGTGGATGACTTGGCTACCCTGAAATCATGAGCGCATCCATCAATCTCGCTGTCATTCCCGGTGACGGCATTGGCCCCGAGGTCATTGCCGAGGCACTGAAGGTCCTCGAAAAGGCTGTCGCCGCCGAAGGCGTTGACCTCGAGCAGCACCACTACAAGCTCGGTGCCGAGCACTGGCTGGCCACCGGCGAGACCCTTCCGGACGAGGTCCTCGAGGACCTCCGGACGCGCGACGCGATCCTCTTCGGCGCTGTCGGTGCAGCCCCCGGCGATACGCGGATTCCGTCCGGCATCATCGAGCGGGAAATGCTGCTCAAGCTCCGCTTCAGCCTGGACCACTACGTCAACCTGCGGCCGTCGCGGCTCTTTGGCACCGTGGGCAGCCCGCTGGCCAACCCCGGAACCATCGATTTCATCGTCGTCCGTGAAGGGACCGAGGGCCCTTACGTCGGCAACGGCGGCACACTGCGGGGCGGCACTCCGCACGAAGTAGCCACCGAGGTTTCACTGAACACCGCACACGGCGTGGAGCGCGTTGTCCGGGATGCCTTCCGCCGTGCCAGCGCACGGGAACGCAAGCACGTCACCCTCGTCCACAAGCACAACGTCCTGGTCTTCGCCGGCCATCTGTGGAAGCGGACCGTCGAGACCGTGGCCAAGGAATTCCCCGAGGTCACCCACGACTACCTGCATGTCGACGCGGCCACGATCTTCATGGTCACCGACCCGTCACGCTTTGACGTCATTGTCACGGACAACCTCTTCGGAGACATCCTGACGGACCTTGCCGCGGCCATCACCGGCGGCATCGGGCTGGCCGCCTCGGGCAACATCAACATGGACCGCACCGCCCCGTCCATGTTCGAACCCGTGCATGGCTCGGCCCCGGACATCGCCGGGCAGCAGAAGGCGGACCCCACCGCCGCCATCCTGTCAGCGGCGCTCCTGCTGGACCACCTCGGCTACACCGAAGCGGCCCGGAGGATCGAAGCGGCGGTCATCACCGACGTCGAAAGCCGCGACGGCGGCCCCCGCACCACCAGTGCCATCGGGGATGCCATCACCGCTGCGCTCTAGGCCGTGCTCTAGAGACTCGGTTAACCGGCGTAAGCTAGTTTCGAATCACCAAATGCTGCCCTGGGGTTCAAGGATGAACCACGTCCACAGGCAGCCGATCGTGGAGGAACCATGACTCAGACCGCCCATGGCGTCGAATTCAACCAGCAGCCCTCGGCAACCCCGAAGTCAGCTGACGAGCGTGCAGCCATCCTGGCGAACCCAGGTTTCGGCAACTACTTCACCGACCACACCGCCATCGTCGACTACAGCGTCAACGAGCACGGCGAGGGCGGCTGGTATGACCCCCGGGTCGAGGCCTACGGACCGATCTCGCTGGACCCGTCCGCTGCGGTTCTGCATTACGGCCAGGAGATCTTCGAAGGACTCAAGGCCTACCGGCATGCCGACGGATCCATCTGGACCTTCCGCCCGGAGGCCAACGCCGCCCGCCTCAACAAGTCGGCCCGCCGGCTGGCCCTGCCGGAGCTTCCGGCGGAGTACTTCCTGGGCGCCATCCGCGAACTGGTTGCCGCGGACAACGAATGGGTTCCCGCCGGCGACGGCGAGGCCCTGTACCTGCGTCCTTTCATGATCGCCACCGAGGCGTTCCTGGGTGTCCGGGCGGCGCGTGAAGTGTCGTTCCGGGTCATTGCTTCCCCGGCCGGCAACTACTTCGGCGGCGAACTGAAGCCCGTTTCCATCTGGATTTCCCGTGAGTATGCACGCGCCGGCCGCGGCGGCACAGGGGCGGCAAAGTGCGGCGGCAACTACGCGGCCTCGCTCATTGCCCAGCAGGAGGCTGAGGCCAACGGCTGCAAGCAGGTGCTGTTCCTTGACCAGTTCAATGACAACGCCGTTGAAGAGCTTGGCGGGATGAACGTCTTTTTTGTCATGAAGGACGGCTCCCTGGTCACTCCCGCCCTCACCGGCACCATCCTGGAGGGCGTCACCCGGATGTCAGTCATCCAGGTTGCCAAGGACATGGGACGGGAAGTCACCGAACGCAAGATCACCTTGGAAGAGTGGCGCGACGGCGTGGCCTCCGGCGAAATCACCGAGGTGTTCGCCTGCGGAACCGCAGCTGTCATCACCCCTATCGGCGTGCTTAAAGACGACACGGAGTTCATTGGCTCCGAAGACGCCAAGGCGGGGGAGACCACCATGGCCATCCGCGAGCACCTGCTGGGCATCCAGACCGGCGCTGTCCCGGACACCCACGGGTGGCTGACCCGCCTGGCCTAGGCGCGGCCTAGGCGGGCAGTTCACCCACCAAAATTACGACGGCGGTTGGCCGGCACGTGCTCCAGGTTGAGCAGAGCGCCGGGCAGCCGCCGTCGGTCCTTAATCCCGGAGGACGGGAACCGGACGCGTGGGCGTCAGCGCCGGGCGGCCTTCCTGGCAGCGTTCTTGAGCGCCTTGCGGGAGACCGGCTTCAGCGCCTTGCGGGCCGCTTCGTCCGCGAGGGCCTGCTTGCGGGGTGCATCGATGACGGCGTTCCACAGCGTGGTCGCGAAGACCCTGCCGTCCTGCGCGTATACGTCATAGGGGTAGTCGGCAAAGACGGACGCCGTGGTGCTCCCGGTGGGCAGCTCGGTCCCTGTTGCCTTTGCTACGGCGTCGCCCAAAGTCCACGTGCGTGTCAGGTGGTGGAGGAGGTTCTCCTGGATAAAGATGTTTGCGTCGCTGGAGGCGGCGCGTTTCAGGAATATGACCAGGTCATCCGCGAGGAAAGTTGCCGCTTGCTCTTTGATGGGCGCCGAACTTGACCGGAAGTCCTCCGCGATGCCTTCCACCGCCTCGCGCCAGTCGGAGGTCTCGCGGAACTTCCGCCACGTGGGGAACCAAACGACGGCGCCCGTTTCATGGTTGTGGATGTGCAGCAGTCCGTTGTTCTTCTCCGTTGCAGCGTGGTCATGGCCGGCTGAGTCAGCTTCGGCGAGGAGTTCTGCAAGGCTGGGGGCTGTGTTGCTCATGGTGTCCGGGTCCGGCTTCCTGATGGAGATCGAGTGGTCTTCACTGGTGGTCAACCCTTCCCGTGCGTCGTTCTATTCCGGCTGGACGGCGGCTGTGCAGGGGAGGATGCAAAGATGGAATGGTGACCTCAGCTTCCAGCCCCCTCCTGCAGCGCAGCTCAGTCCTGTCGCAGTTCATCCTCGCCCCCAACCCGGGACCCATGAGCCTGGAGGGCACCAACTCCTACGTGCTGCGGGCGGCCGGCAGCCCGGCCGTCGTTGTGGTGGACCCCGGCCCGCTGGACGAAACCCACCTCGGGGCCCTCGCCGCCGCCGGACCGGTGGAACTGATCCTCGTCACGCACCGCCACGCGGACCATACCGCCGGCTCGGCCCGGCTGCATCAGCTGACCGGCGCCCCGGTGCGTGCCGCCGACCCCAGTCACTGCCATGGGAGCGGGGCGCCACTGCAGGGTGGCGAGACCGTCCGGGCAGCCGGCCTGGAAATCCGGGTCGTCGACACCCCCGGCCACACCTCCGATTCCGTGTGCTTCCACCTCCCCGGGGACGGCCCGCAGGGCTCCATGCTGACAGGCGACACCATCCTGGGCCGCGGCACCACCATGCTGGATTACCCTGACGGGACCCTCGGGGACTACCTGGCTTCGCTGGACAGGCTGGAAGCGCTGGGGGCCGCCACGGTCCTGCCCGCCCACGGGCCGGTGCTGCCGTCCCTGGAGGCGATCGTCCGCGCCTACCGCCGCCACCGGCACGAACGCCTGGACCAGATCCGGGCCGCACTGTACCAGCTGGGCCGCGATGCCGCCGTCAGTGACGTCGCCGACGCCGTGTATTCCGACGTCGGACCTTCCGTGCGGCGCGCGGCCGAAATGTCGGTTGCAGCGCAGCTCGACTACCTCCGCAGGTCCGCCCGCGGCGGCTGAGCGCGCCGGCCGCGGCGGCCGGAGACTGTAGGCTGGGAACCATGCGTATCGCCAGGTTTGTAGTCGATTCTGATCCCCTGTACGGCATTGTGGAGGGCCAGCCCGGCAGTGAGGAAATCACTGTCATCCACGGTGACCCGTTCTTCAACGGCGTGGAGCGTACGGCGGTCCACCACAAGCTCGAAGACGTCCGCCTGCTCGCGCCGATCATTCCCCGCAGCAAGGTAATCGGCGTCGGCCGCATCTTCGTGGAGCACGCCCACGAACTCGGCTACGAGGTGCCCGCCCAACCGCTGCTGTTCCTGAAGCCCAACACCTCCGTGGTGGGCCCGAACGACCCCGTGGTGCTGCCCGAATTTTCTGACGAAGTCTCCTTCGAGGCCGAGCTGTGCGTGGTCATCGGCCGTATCTGCAAGGACGTGCCGGAAGAACGCGTCGACGACGTTATCTTCGGCTACACCTGCGGCAACGACCTCACCGCCCGCGACGTCCAGAAAACGGACCTCCAGTGGGCGCGTGCCAAGGGCTTTGACACGTCGGCGCCGCTGGGCCCGTGGATTGAGACCGAACTGGACACCGAGGACCTCCAGATCCAGGGCCGGCTCAACGGCGAGCTGCGGCAGGACGGCAGCACCAGCCAGATGATCCGCGGCGTTCGGGAACTCGTCTCCATCGTGTCGCAGGCATTCACCCTGCTGCCAGGCGACGTCATCATGACCGGAACTCCCGCCGGCGTGGGCCTGGTGCAGGCCGGCGACCGCTATGAGGTGGAGATCGAAGGGATCGGACGCCTGTCCAACCCCATCGTGCGCCGCTGACGGTCCGCCCGGCCTAAGGGCCCCGGGACGGGAGCAGCAGGACAAGCAGCACGCGGTAAAGTTGGAGCCACTATGACTACTGCTTCTGCGTCGAACCCTGCCTCCGTCCCCTCTGTTAACGCCGACACCCCCGTGCGTGTCCGGTTCTGCCCGTCACCTACCGGGACGCCGCACGTGGGCCTGATCCGCACGGCCCTCTTTAACTGGGCCCACGCCAAGCACACCAAGGGCACGTTTGTGTTCCGCATTGAGGACACGGACGCGGCACGTGATTCGGAAGAGAGCTACCAGCAGTTGCTGGAGGCCCTGAAGTGGCTGGGGATCACCTGGGAAGAGGGCGTGGAGGTCGGCGGTCCGCACGAGCCGTACCGTCAGTCGCAGCGGCTGGACCTCTACAAGGACGTGGTCGCCAAGCTCCTTGACGCGGGTTACGCCTACGAGTGCTACTCGTCCCCGGAAGAAGTCGAGGCGCGCCACCGTGCCGCCGGCCGCGACCCCAAGCTCGGCTACGACAACTTCGACCGCGAACTCAGCGAAGAGCAGCTCGCGGCGTTCAAGGCCGAGGGCCGCCAGCCCGTCCTGCGCGTCCGGATGCCTGACGAGGACGTCGTTTTCACCGACCTGGTCCGCGGCGACATCACGTTTAAGGCCGGAAGTATTCCGGACTACGTCATCGTTCGCGCTGACGGATCCCCGTTGTACACGCTCGTGAACCCCGTGGATGACGCCCTGATGGGGATCACGCACGTGCTGCGCGGCGAGGACCTCCTGTCCTCCACCCCGCGCCAGGTGGTGCTGATCCGCTACCTCATGGAAATCGGCGTCGCCAGCTACCTGCCGCTCTTTGGCCACCTCCCGTACGTTATGGGCGAAGGCAACAAGAAGCTGTCCAAGCGCGACCCGCAGTCCAACCTTTTCCTGCTGCGCGACCGTGGATTCATTCCCGAAGGCCTGCTGAACTATCTCTCACTGCTTGGCTGGAGCCTTTCGGCCGACGAGGACATCTTCACCGTGGACCAGCTGATTGAGTACTTTGACGTCAAGGACGTCCTGGCCAACCCGGCGCGGTTCGACATCAAAAAGGCCGAGGCCATCAACGGCACCCATATCCGCATGCTCAACCCGGAAGACTTCCGTGACCGCCTTGTGCCGTACCTGCGTGCCGAGGGCTTCCTGGGGGAGCAGCCCACCGCACGCCAGGAGGAAATCCTCTCCGAAGCCGCACCGCTGATCCAGGAACGCATCACCTTGCTCGGTGAGGCGCCGGAGATGCTTGGTTTCCTGTTCAAATCCGACGATGCCATCGACGTAGCAGACGACGCCCGCAAGGGCATGCCGGAGAACCTCAGCGAGGTCCTCGACGCCGCTATCGCGGCGCTGGAGCCGATCGGGGATTGGAACCCCGAGAACATCCAGGCCGCCCTGAAGCAGGCCCTCGTGGAGAACCTGGGGATCAAACCGCGCCTGGCCTTCGGCCCCGTCCGCACGGCCATCTCCGGGCGCCGGATCTCACCGCCTTTGTTCGAGTCCATGGTTATCCTCGGCAAGGACTCCTCCCTTGCCCGGCTCCGCACCTTCCGCGGCTAATGAGATCTCCCGGCCAGCGAGCTGACGGTTTCCTGGAGACGCCATTCGGGACCATCAGGGGGATTCTCTTCGACATAGACGACACCCTGGTGGACCTTGAATATGCCATGACCACCGCCCTCCGCGAGGTCAGTGAACACCTCCTTCCCGGCCTGGACCAGGCCGGGTGGGAGCGGTTCGGCAGGATCTTTACCCACGAAACCACCCACTACTACGACCGCTACCTGGCCGGGGAACTGACCTTCAACGACCAGCGGCTGCTTCGTGGCCGGGCGGCGCTGGGACACTTCGGTGTGGACCTTGCCGACGGCGAGGAAGCCCATCGGTGGCTATCCGCGTATGGGCGTGTCCAGCCGGGCTACGTCAGGGCCTTCGAGGACGTTGTCCCGCTTCTTGACGCCCTTGACGCTGCCGGTGTTCCCTACGGCGCGGTGAGCAACAACGTCCATGACTACCAGCGGGCCAAACTGGACGGCGCCGGCCTGGACAGGATCAAGCGGCTGGTCGGCACCGACACCGTGGGCGTGGCCAAGCCGGAGCCTGCGATCTACCTTGAGGGCGTCCGCCTCCTTGGCACACTCCCGGCGGACACCCTGTATGTGGGAGACAACCGGATGCTGGATGCGGAAGGTTCGACGGCGGCGGGCCTGTTGGGCGTCTGGCTCAACAGGGTGGGGGAGCCGCGGCAGGGCTACGCCGGCTACGAGGTCACCTCCCTTGAGGCTTTGCTGGGCTGATCCCCGGCCTTGCCTGGCGCCGCCGGCCGGGTGTGACCCACCTAACGACGGCTCGATTTGTGCGGTGGAAAAGTCTCGGGTAAAGTAATTACTCGTGCTGAGGCGCCGGGAGCGCTGGTTTAGACCTGCGGATCCGGCCTGAAAGTTGCATTGGGATATGGTGTAATTGGCAACACTACGGTTTCTGGTACCGTCATTCTAGGTTCGAGTCCTGGTATCCCAGCTCTGATAAATCCACGGATTTCCGCGGAAAATCAGGGGTTTCAAAGAGGTCCGGCCGATTTGAAACACTGGCTGAGTGTATGAAATACTCACTTAGCCTGAACGGCAGAGATGCTGTTTTGGAAGTACGCGGCCCCATCGTATAGCGGCCTAGTACGCTGCCCTCTCACGGCGGTAACGCGGGTTCGAATCCCGCTGGGGTCACCTATGAACGGTCCCGGGCATCAGCCCGGGGCCGTTTTTCGTCGTCTGCGGATGCTGAACTATGGCTTCGCTGCGCTTCGCTGCACTACTGTGAACCCCATCACTTGTTGGGGGAGCGGCATGCTTGGATACCGGTTCGACGAGGGCAGAAACTCATTAAATGCGCTGAGGTTGATTCTGGCTGCGCTGGTGATCGTGTCCCATTCCTGGTGGCTCGGCGGCTACGGGGCCGAGCCGCGACCAGGTGGCATGAAACTGGGCACGTGGGCAGTCATCGGATTCTTCGGGATTTCCGGATACCTGATCACCCGGAGCCGGACACGCTCGAGGTCGGCGTTGAGCTACTGCCGCGCACGGCTCCTGCGCATATTTCCCGGTTTGGCCGTCTGTGTTGCGGCGGTGGCCTTCGTCATGGCGCCCCTCGCCGCAGGTCTGACGGGACGCCGCTATTCCTTGAGTGACGCCCTGCTTTTCTTTGCGTCAAATCTCTCTGCCGGCACGCCTGGCATGGCAGTGGGAGGGATCCCGGGGTCGCTGGACGGTCTTCCGGATCCCTGGCTGTGGAACGGCCCTCTGTGGACGCTGTTTTGGGAGATCATCTGCTACGTGTTCATAGGACTTGCGTTTGGAATCTTCCGCCTGGAACTGGCGCGCCTTGCGGTGCTTTCCCTCTTTGTCCTCGGTTCCGCTGCTGCCCTCGCCGTCGACGCCCGATGGCTCACCTCGCCGACGCCCTACGACTGGCCGTTAATCCCGGTCCTCACCTTCCTGGCGGGTTCACTGGTGTATCTCTTCCGGGAGCGAATCCCCGCAACACCCATCACGCTTGGGGTATGCGCCGTCACGATGGTGGCCATTGCAGGGACAGGGTTTGCCGCGTCGCTGATTCACCTGCCACTGTGCATCCTTGTGCTGGCAGGTTCCCTGTACCTGCCGCTGGCGGCGGTGGGATCCCGTTACGATATTTCCTACGGTGTTTACATTTACGGTTGGCCCGTACAGCAGTTCCTGGCTTCGATGGGCGTCCATACTGCCGTGCCGCCGTTAGTGTTCGCCGGCGCCTCCCTGGTGGCCGTTGCCCCATTGGCATGGCTTTCCTGCCGCTACGTCGAAGGGCCGGCGCAGCGTTGGCGCCCCTCGCGGGACACACAGCGAAGGATTGCAGAACTGGCATGATGATGCTGTGACCACCGATAACGAGCCTGACCGGCCAGCACACACCCCGGCCACCCCAGCGGCCGCGGCGGCTGCCGTTGGTCTCCTCGAGGCCGTACGGCAGGAACTGTCCCGGGTCACGCTGCCGCTCTTAACGCCGGGTGCTGAACAGGCAAGGCTGGACGTCCGGAATGCCATCGCACAGCTTGATGACTACATCCTTCCCCGATATCGGAGCCTTGAGGCGCCGCTGCTTGCTGTCGTTGGGGGTTCCACCGGAGCGGGCAAGTCAACACTCGTGAACGCCCTGGTAGGGCATCCCGTCACCCGTTCGGGGGCCATTAGGCCCACCACGAGGCAGCCCATCCTGCTGCACCATCCGGCGGATGCCGGCTGGTTCGAAGGGCAGCGGGTCCTGCCCGGCCTCAGCCGGATCCGCGGCACCGTATCCTCGCCACCCGCCCCGGCCAGCCGGGCCTCCGCGATTTCGGACCCGGGGGCCGTCACGTCGCTGGTGCTGGTCGCGGACGCGGCCGTTCCGCAGGGCATTGCCCTGCTTGATGCGCCCGACGTCGATTCCATCTCCGACGACAACCGCAGGCTGGCCGGACAACTGCTCGCCGCCGCGGACTTGTGGGTGTTCGTCACCACGGCGAACCGCTATGCCGACGCCGTTCCCTGGGAACTGCTGCTGGATGCCGCCTCCCGCGACATCCTGGTGGCCGTAGTGCTGGACCGCGTACCGGCGGAGGCGGAGGCGGAAGTCAGCGCGGACCTGCAAAGCCTGCTGAGCAGGGAAGGCCTGGGCTCGGCGGGACTGTTCATTGTTGCAGAGGCTGACCTTGACCCGCTCGGCATGCTGCCCCCTGCTGCGGTGGAGCCTCTCCGTGCCTGGCTGCAGGACCTTGCCGCGGACGCAGCCCAGCGGGCACAGATTGCCCGGCGGACCCTTAACGGAACCGTCAAGGCATTGGCGGGCCGGGTTAGCAGCGTCGCGCGGGCGCAGGACGAGCAGGAGCAGGCCGCGGCGAGGCTCAGGGCTGAAACCCTCACGGCCTACGGTGATGCGGTTACCCGCATCCTTGATGCCACGAAGGATGGCGCCCTGCTCCGGGGAGAGGTGCTGGCCCGCTGGCAGGACTTCGTGGGCACCGGGGAGTTCTTCCGCAGCCTTGAACAGGGCATCGGGCGGTTCCGCGACCGGGCTGGGGCGTTCTTCCGCGGCGAACCTGCCCCTGCCGTCAAGGTCGAGGCCGCCATCGAATCCGGACTGCAGGCCGTCATCCTCGATGAGGCTGCCAACGCCGCCGAGCAGGCAGACAAGCGGTGGCGCGCAGACCCGGCAGGCCGGCAGCTGCTCGGGACCGATGACCTCTCGGGGGCGGCTCCGGATTTTCCCGAGACTGTGGCGGCGGAGATCCGGGCCTGGCAGGCGGACCTGATGGAACTGATCCGGACCGAAGGGCAGGGAAAGCGTACACAGGCCAGGTGGTTGTCCTTCGGGATCAATGGCCTCGGGGCAGCGCTGATGATCGTGGTGTTTTCGATGACCGCCGGGCTCACCGGCCTGGAGGTGGGCGTGGCCGGCGGCACCGCCGTCGTGGGCCAGAAGTTGCTTGAAGCGGTCTTCGGTGAAGATGCGGTCCGCCGGCTTGCCCGGAAGGCACGGGAGGACCTACACCAACGTACCCGGAAGCTGCTGCAGGCGGAGCAACGGAAGTTCCTTGACCGGCTCCCTGACGTGCCCTCCGGCCCGGTGGTGCTGGCCGGCCAGGTTGACGCGCTGGCCCGCCTTGTGGGCGCCGCGTGAGCCGCCACGGCGCTGCCCGTGTGGCGTCGCAGCTGGACGCCCGGCTTGAAGCCCTCAACGCTGCCCGTGAGCTCGCCGAGGGCGTCCTGCCCGACGACGTCCTGGAGTCCGTGCTTCGGCTGCTGGAGCGCGCTGCCTCCCGGCGATCCCTCTCCGCCGATCACACGGTTGTTGGCTTCTTTGGCGCCACCGGAAGCGGAAAATCATCGCTGTTCAATGCAGTCAGCGGCGCCGAAGTCGCGACGGCGGCCGTCCGGCGGCCAACCACGACGGAACCTCTTGCGGGAGTCTGGGGAGCGGAAGGCAGCGGGCCGCTGCTGGACTGGCTGGACGTTCGCAGCCGGCACCATGCCGCGCCCGTGGACGGCTTCGCGGATGAGGAAACCGGGCTGATTCTCCTCGACTTGCCGGACTTCGACTCCACCAGGGCCGCCAACCGCGACATCGTGCAGCGGATGGTGGGCATGGTGGATGTCCTGGTCTGGGTGCTCGACCCACAAAAATATGCCGATGCCGCAGTTCACAACGACTTCCTGGCACCCCTGGCAGCGCACGGTTCCATCACGCTCGTGGTGCTCAACCAGACCGACCGGCTGCCGGAACGGGACGTCCAGCCTGTGCTGGAATCGCTGAAGGGAATCCTCGCCCAGGACGGCCTGGGCCAGGTCCAGGTTATCGGCGCTTCGGCAGTGACTGGCGCCGGCGTGGACCGCGTCAGAGCCGCCATCCGGCACGTGGTGCTGCGGCGGCAGGCCTCATCACAGCGGCTCGCCGCTGACGTGTCGCACGCCGCCGGCCGGCTGCGGGCGGCCTCGGGAGCCGGCGAGGCCGCCGGTGCCAGGCCCGGGTCCAAAACGCGGCTCGCGGATGAGCTGGCCACGGCCGCCAACGTGCCCCTCGTGGTGGGGGCCGTGGACCGCTCCTACCGCCTGGAAGCGGCCCGCCGCACCGGATGGCCGGTGACCCGCTGGCTGCTGAAGTTCCGGCCCGATCCGCTCCGGCGGCTCAACCTTCGCCGCACTGGCCCGTCCGAACTCAGCCGAATGTCCCTGCCACCCGCAGGGGCCCCCGAACGCGCCCGGACGGATGCCGCCGTCCGCCAGTTCGCCGACGACGCCAGCGCCGGCGCGCCCGGCCCGTGGCGCGCAGCAATCCGGGACGCCGCCCGTGAAGGGAGGGAGCGGCTCCCGGATGCCCTCGACCAGGCCATTGCGGGCACGGACCTGTTGGCCGCCCGGAAGTCCTGGTGGTGGCCGGTGTTCAACCTGGTCCAGTGGCTTGCCCTGCTGACCGTCCTCGGCGGTCTCGGATGGCTGGGAGTGCTGGCCGGGTTGGGCTACCTCCTGTTGCCCGTCCCCGACGTGCCGCGGGTTGAAGGCTGGCCGATCCCGACCCTCATGATTGCCGGGGGAGCGGTCCTGGGAATTTTCCTGGCGCTGACGGGGAAGTTCATCGGGGCCGCGGCTGGCCGTGCCCGGGCCGCCACGGCCAGGAAGCGCCTCCGGGCAGCCGTCGGGGACGTGGGCCGGCAGATGGTGGTTGAGCCGGTCGAAGTCGAGGTGAGCCGGCTCAAGTCATTCAACACCGCACTGGACAAGGCTGGTAGCGGGTAGGGCCGGTGCCGCCTGGGTCCGCACGTTCCGCTGGTGCCTGCCTATGAGAGTGCTGCTGCCGCGTCCCGCACTTTGATCATGGTCCGCAGGTTCCGTGTGGTGGTGGTCGACTTGTATTTTGCCTTGGACGAGATCTTGCTGAAGGGACTGTCCAGCGTGCCGCCCGCGGGCGCCAGCCAGGCCAGGGCTTCCGGTCCGAGCCGTTTCTGCTCTGTTCCTTCGAGTTCCGCTCCGGCCGCGTCCAGCTCGTCCAGCTTGGCGGTGTCTGAAGCCAGCGTGACATAGGTGTGGGTCGACTTGTCATCGTCCGGGTACGGGCACGCGTCCACCAGTTCGGAGACACGCTGTGCGGTCAGGACAACCACCCAGGCGTCATAGCCGAAGGACTTCCGGAGGCAGCCCTCGACGTCCTTCTTCACGGCGGCGGGGTCCCGTTCGCTGGCCAGGACCACGTTGCCGCTGGCAAGCAGGGTCCTGACCCCGTCAAAGCCCGTGGCCTCCAAGGCCGACGTGAGATCCGCCATTTTGATATTGATCCCGCCCACGTTGATGCCGCGGAGGAAGACTGCGTAGCTGTTCATGCCGAAAGCCTAGCCGCGGCGCGGCGGGGCGTGCCGGGCCGGGCCGGAGCGGACCCTAGTCGTTGTTCTTGCGCAGCGCTTCCGTGAGGATCCGGCCTGCGTTGCACACCACTTCGGCGTGCAACCGGCCGGGCTGGCGGGTCAGGCGCTCGATGGGGCCCGAGATTGACACCGCGGCAATGACACGGCCGGACGGTCCCCGCACCGGTGCAGAAACGGAGGCAACCCCCGGCTCGCGTTCGCCGAGGCTCTGGCCCCAGCCCCGCCGTCGTACTCCTGCAAGGACCGTAGGCGTGAACCTGGCGGACTGGAGGCCCTCGAGAAGCCTGTCGTGGTCCTCCCACGCCAGCAGGACCTGGGCGGCCGAGCCGGCCTTCATGGAGAGCTGCGTACCCACCGGGATGGTGTCCCGAAGGCCGATCGGACGCTCCGCGGACGCAACGCACACACGCCAGTCGCCCTGGCGCCGGAAGATCTGGGCACTCTCGCCTGTGGCGTCGCGGAGCTGCATCAGCACAGGTCCTGCGGAAGCGATCAGGCGGTCTTCTCCGGCGGCGGATGCCAGCTCGACGAGCCTGCTGCCGAGCACGAAACGGCCTTGGATGTCACGGCTGACCAGCCGGTGGTGGACCAGGGCCAGGGCAAGCCTGTGGACGGTGGGCCGGGCGAGCCCGGTGGCGGCTACAAGCTGCGCCAAGGTGGTAGGCCCGGCCTCAAGTGCGTCAAGCACATGGGCAGCTTTATCAATGACACCGACTCCACTAGAATTGTCCATGTAATGATATTGCCGTCTCATTATCTGAGATGCAAATGTTTCGGCTGGCGATTTGCCCGGCCGTCCTGATTCAGTGGACCTTAACAGCCAAACAGCAGTGAAGGGAGATGGCCGTGGCAAAGACACTGGCCGAGAAAGTCTGGGACGCGCACGTGGTGCGCAAAGGCGACGGCGAAGGAGCCAACGCCCAGCCCGACCTTCTCTTCATCGACCTCCACCTCGTTCACGAGGTGACCTCCCCGCAGGCTTTTGAAGGCCTGCGGCTGGCAGGCCGCAAGCTGCGCCGACCGGACCTCACGATTGCCACGGAGGACCACAACACTCCCACGCTGGACATCGACAAGCCCATTGCCGACCTGACCAGCCGCACACAGATCCAGACGCTGCGCAACAACTGCGCCGAGTTCGGTGTCCGGCTGCACTCGCTCGGTGACGCCGAGCAGGGCATCGTCCACGTGGTGGGCCCGCAGCTGGGGCTGACCCAGCCCGGCATGACCGTGGTCTGCGGTGACTCGCACACCTCCACGCACGGCGCGTTCGGTGCCCTCGCGATGGGCATCGGCACCTCCGAGGTGGAGCATGTCATGGCCACGCAGACGCTGTCCCTGAAACCGTTCAAGACCATGGCCATCAACGTCGAGGGCTCCCTGCGGCCGGGCGTTACTGCCAAGGACATCATCCTCGCGGTCATCGCCAAGATCGGCACCGGCGGCGGCCAGGGCTACGTGCTGGAGTACCGTGGCTCAGCCATCCGGGCGCTGTCCATGGATGCCCGGATGACCATCTGCAACATGTCCATCGAGGCAGGAGCCCGTGCCGGCCTCGTAGCCCCGGACCAGACCACGTATGACTACATGTACGGCCGCCCGCACGCCCCGCAGGGTGCAGAGTGGGACGCCGCCGTCGAATACTGGAATACCTTGCGTACCGACGACGACGCAACCTTCGACGTCGAGGTGGACCTCGACGCCGATACGCTCGAGCCGTTCGTCACCTGGGGGACCAACCCTGGCCAGGGCGTGTCCCTCTCCGCGTCAGTGCCGTCCCCGGATGACTTCGGCGATGAGAACGCGAAAGCGGCCGCGGAGCGTGCCCTGCAGTACATGGGCCTGACGGCGGGTACGCCGATGAAGGAGATCCGCGTGGACACTGTCTTCCTCGGCTCCTGCACGAACTCGCGGATGGAGGATCTCCGCGCCGCGGCGGACATCATCCGCGGCCGCCAGAAAGACCCCAACATCCGCATGCTGGTGGTACCCGGCTCGGCACGCGTCAGGCTGGAAGCCGAGGCAGAAGGCCTGGACAAGGTCTTCAAGGACTTCGGCGCCGAGTGGCGCTTCGCCGGCTGCTCGATGTGCCTGGGCATGAACCCGGACCAGCTGGAGGTGGGGGAGCGCTGCGCCTCAACGTCCAACCGCAACTTCGAGGGCCGGCAGGGCAAGGGTGGCCGCACGCACCTCGTCTCGCCGGTGGTGGCAGCAGCCACGGCCATCCGCGGCACCCTGAGTTCGCCGTCGGACCTTGATCCGGCCCCTGAATCCGCCGCCATCCGCACCGACGCAGCCTAGGAGACAGATATGGAAAAGTTCACCACCCACACGGGCATCGGCGTCCCGCTGCGTCAGAGCAACGTTGACACGGACCAGATCATCCCCGCCGTCTACCTCAAGCGGATCACCCGCACCGGCTTTGAGGACGCACTCTTCTCCGCCTGGCGCAAGGACCCCGCCTTCATCCTGAACCAGGCACCGTTCAACGCCGGTTCCGTGCTGGTGGCCGGGCCCGACTTCGGCACGGGCTCCTCGCGTGAGCACGCCGTCTGGGCATTGAAGGACTACGGCTTCAAGACCGTGCTGTCGTCACGGTTCGCGGACATCTTCCGGGGCAACTCCGGCAAGCAGGGGCTGCTGGCTGCCGAACTGGCACAGGATGACATCGAACTGATCTGGAAAGAGCTCGAGAACGCCCCGGGCACCGAGGTCACCGTTGACCTGCTGTCCAAGACGGCGGTCTGCGGCAACATCGTGGCGCCGTTCGAGATTGACGACTACACCCGCTGGCGGCTGCTTGAAGGCCTGGATGACATCGGCCTGACGCTCCAGCACGAAGAGGACATCACCGCCTACGAGGCCACGCGCCCCGCATTCAAGCCGAAAACCCTCCCGGCCCGCCTGTCCTGAACAGCAGGGCCGGCCAGCAGACAGGAAGGCTGCGGAGGGCGCCACGGAGGCCCTCCGCAGCCTTCGTATTTCGGTTCGGTAACACGACCTCCTATGCTTAGCTGGAGCCTTTGCAAGGACTTGGGGGCGAGTAATCGTAAGGAAACCGGTATATGAGTAGTGTTCTGACAATCCGCGGCGGAGTCCCGCTTACAGGCCGCGTCAACGTCCGTGGGGCCAAGAATCTTGTTCCCAAGGCCATGGTGGCGGCGTTGCTGGGCAACGAACCCTCGGTGTTGCGGAACGTTCCGGAGATCAAGGACGTGGAGGTAGTCACCTCCCTCCTGCAGCTGCACGGGGTGACGGTGGCCAAGGACCCCGTCAACGGTGACCTGACGCTGGATCCCAAGGCGGCCAAGACCGCACCCAGCACCGCCATCGACGCCCACGCCGGTGATTCGCGGATTCCCATCCTGCTGTGCGGACCGCTGATCCACGCGATCGGTGAAGCCTTCATTCCTGACCTGGGCGGCTGCAAAATCGGCGACCGGCCGATCGACTACCACCTCAACGTCCTGCGCCAGTTTGGCGCGGTCGTTGAAAAGCGCCCCGGCGGCATCCACATTTCCGCACCCAAGGGCCTGCACGGTGCCAAGATCTCCCTGCCTTATCCGTCCGTTGGAGCCACCGAGCAGGTGCTGCTGAGCGCTACCCGCGCCGAGGGCATCACGGAGCTCTCAGGTGCCGCGACGGAACCCGAAATCATCGACCTCATCGCCGTGCTGCAGAAGATGGGCGCCATCATCAGCGTCCAGACGGACCGCACCATCCGCATCGAGGGCGTCCGGGACCTCGGCGGCTACAACCACCGTGCCCTCTCGGACCGCAACGAATCGGCGTCGTGGGCATCAGCCGCGCTCGTGACGCGGGGCGACATCTTTGTTGAAGGGGCTTCGCAGCGGGACATGATGACCTTCCTCAACACCTACCGGAAGGTGGGCGGCGGCATGGACATCGGCGAGGACGGCATCCGCTTCTACCACCGGGGCGGCAAGCTCAACCCGCTGGTTTTGGAAACGGACGTGCACCCCGGCTTCATGACGGACTGGCAGCAGCCGCTCGTGGTGGCGCTCACCCAGGCTGAAGGCGTGTCGATTGTGCACGAGACCGTCTACGAGAACCGCTTCGGCTTCACCGACGCGCTGATCCGGATGGGGGCCAGCATCCAGGTGCACCGCGAATGCCTGGGCAGTGTGCCGTGCCGTTTCGGCCAGCGCAACTTCCTCCATTCGGCCGTCATCTCCGGACCCACCCAGCTCAAGGGCACCGACATCGACGTTCCTGACCTGCGCGGCGGCTTCAGCCACCTCATCGCGGCCCTCGCGGCCACCGGCACGTCCCGTGTGACCGGGATCGACATCATTAACCGCGGCTACGAGCGGTTCACGGAAAAGCTGGCAGGCCTTGGCGCCGATTTCGACATCACCACGGCAAAGTAGCGGGGGGCACGTGAAGGAATCGGCCAAAAGCCAGGCCACGTTTGTGGTTGTCGCCGGTATTGTGCGGCCGGTGATGAACCTGCTGATGAACAAGAAGTGGGAGGGCACGGACCGGCTGCCCGCCGGCGGCTTCATCGCAGCCCCCAACCACTGCACAGAGATCGACCCGCTCATCGTGGGCCACCTGCTCTATAACAACAAGCGTGCTCCGCACTTCCTGGCGAAGGCCGGACTCTTCAAGGTGCCCGTGCTGGGCTGGGTCCTGCGGGCCACGAAGCAGGTCCCCGTGGAACGGACGACGGCGGGAGCCAACCGCTCGCTGCAGGTCGCCCAGGAGATTGTCGCCGAGGGCGGGGCCATCATCATCTACCCTGAAGGCACCCTGACCAGGGACCCGGACCTGTGGCCGATGAAAGGCCACACCGGTGCGGCCAGGCTCGCGCTCGAGGGCGGCATTCCCGTCGTTCCGATCGCGCACTGGGGCGCCCACGAAGTCTTCCCGCGCTACGCCAAGCGGTTCCACATCTTTCCGCGCAAGACGTCCCGGGTTGTGGTGGGCGATCCGGTAGACCTCAGCCCCTACATGGGCCGCCCGCTGGACAAGGCAACCCTGACAGCTGCCACCGACGCGATCATGGACGCCGTCACCGCCTTGCTGGCAGGCATCCGGAACGAAGAGCCACCCGCCGAGCGCTGGGATCCCGCCAAAAACAACCAAGCAAAGCACGGCCGCTTTGTTGAACGGGGGCAGCAGGCCGCAGCTCCCGGTACGGCTGCCGGAACCGCAGGTGCGGCCGACAGCCAGGCCGGCGACGAGGCGGAAGCCACGTGACCGGTGAAGGACGCCGCCCCGGTTCCGCCCGCTCCGTTGCTGTCCTCGGGGCCGGCTCCTGGGGGACCACCTTCGCCAAGATCCTGGCCGACGCCGCCATCGCCGCAGGCGACGAACGGCAGATCCGCGTGTGGGGCCGGCGCCCCGAAGTGGTGGAGCAAATCAACACCAACCACCGGAACATCCAGTACCTGAAGGACATCGCCCTTCCGGAGAGCATCACCGCGTCCACGGACGTGGAAGAAGTGCTGGCAGGGGCAGACCTCGTGGTTTTGGCCGTACCGGCCCAGTCGCTGCGGCTCCAGCTCCGCGAGTGGAAGCCGCTGATCGACCCGCAGGCCACGGTGGTGTCCCTGATGAAGGGGCTGGAGCTCGACACCGACGCCCGGATGAGCGAGGTCATCAGCCAGGAGCTTGGGATCCCCGCCGACCGCATCGCGGTCGTGTCCGGTCCGAACCTGGCCATGGAAATCGCCCGCGAGGAGCCGACGGCGTCAGTGGTGGCCTGTACCGATCCGGAGGCTGCCGGCTGGATCGCGCGGACCTGCACTGCGCCCTATTTCCGTCCCTACACCACGGCCGACGTCGTGGGCGTGGAGATCGGCGGCATCGTCAAGAACGTCATCGCCCTCGCTGTGGGGATCTGCGAGGGCAAGCAGATGGGCGACAACACCAAGGCCTCCGTGATCACCAGGGGCCTGGCTGAAACCTCTCGGCTGGCACTGGCCCTCGGCGGCGAGGCCCAGACGATGGCCGGCCTCGCCGGGCTCGGCGACCTGGTGGCCACATGCTCGTCGCCGCTGTCCCGCAACCACACCGCTGGCCGGCTGCTGGGGCAGGGCCTGACACTCGACGAGGTGGCGCAGAAAATGACGCAGACCGCCGAAGGGATCAAGTCCGGCCAGGCCGTACACGAACTGGCAGGCAAGCTCGGTGTCGAAATGCCCATTACTGCAGCAGTTGTGGCCGTCCTGGCCGGCAAACTGTCCGTTGACCAACTCGGGCCGCTGTTGCTGGCCCGGGAACTGAAACCTGAAGGCGATTACTGACGATGTCCGAAGACAACCTGACCGCAGCGGCTCCGTCCACCGCACCAAAGCCGCGGGTGGCCGTGCTGTTCGGCGGCCGGTCCAGCGAACATGCGGTGAGCTGCGTGACCGCCGCCGGCGTCCTCGGCGCCATCAACAAGGACAAATACGAGGTCATCCCCATCGGCATCGCCAAGTCGGGCCAGTGGGTTCTGGCGTCGGGGGACACAGCCCAGTGGTCACTGTCCGCGTCGGCGCTGCCGGAGGTCCCGCCGTCGTCCGAAACTGTGACGCTGGCGGAGATCGGCGGCGAGCACCAGCTCATAGTTGCCGCACCCAACGAAGTGCCGCAGGAGCTGGGGACGGTCGACGTCGTATTTCCACTGCTGCACGGACCGTTTGGTGAGGACGGCACCATCCAGGGGCTGCTGGAACTTTCCGACACCCGCTACGTTGGCGCCGGGGTCCTGGCCTCTGCGGTAGGCATGGACAAGCACTTCATGAAAGTGGTCTTTGAGGCGGCGGGACTCCACGTGGGACCGTACATTGCGGTCACCGACCGGCAATGGCTCACAGACGCTGAATCGGTCCGGAAGCAGGTGGACCGCCTAGGCTTCCCTGTGTTCGTGAAGCCCGCACGCGCAGGATCGTCCATGGGGATCTCCAAGGTGGACTCGTTGGAGGGCCTGGACGCCGCCGTCGAGGAAGCCCGCCGCCATGACCTTAAGCTGGTAATCGAAGCCGGCATTGTGGGACGCGAAATCGAATGCGCCGTCCTGGAAGGGCGCGGGACCGCAGCGCCGCGGACCTCCATGCCGGGTGAGATTTCCGTGGCCGGTGGCGGCCATGAGTTCTACGACTTCAACGCCAAATATGTTGAGGACGACGCCGCCGCGCTCAGCTGCCCGGCTGACATCCCCGAGGAAGCAATCGCCCGCGTGCGTGAGCTGGCCGCCGCGGCGTTCGATGCTGTGGGGGCCGAGGGACTGAGTCGCGTCGACTTCTTCTACACCCCTGAGGGTGAGCTGATCATCAACGAGATCAATACCATGCCAGGCTTCACCCCGAAGAGCATGTACCCCCAAATGTGGGCGGCGTCCGGGCTCAACTACGCAGACCTCATTGACGAACTCATCTACCTGGCACTGAACCGGAAGACCGGGCTCCGCTAAAGGCCCAGTTGGTCGAGCCTGTCGAGACCTACTGGGTGGACGGCAGGTTCTGCAGCTCCTCCTGGCCGACACAGTTCCCGGTAGCGGGGATCTTCGCGGCAGCCGCCGACAGGTCGGCAAGGACCGTCGCTGAGCTGATGTTCTCGGGGTCCATCAGGATTTCGGTGGCCGGTTCCCGGCCGAAGGTGGTCAGGGTGTAGACCGGGTCGCCTTCCTTGATGACCCAGTCGATGCCGTTCACACTGACGCAGCGGTCTGTGGTCGGTCCCGGGACGTTGACGCCGCAGCGCAGGATCACCTGGGACGGGTCGCCCCACGCAGCAGTGGCCTGGCTGTTGGTTTTCCGCAGGCCCGCGTCCCCGATCGCATCGGGCAGGGCCACCATCATCGGCGCGCAGGCGGGGTTGGCCGCATCCTGCGCGGCCGAGACATCCACCACCGGCGAACACGCGGTCAG
>JBKKDH010000091.1:0-6806 GCA_046708445.1 Arthrobacter sp. | reverse complement strand
GGTGGGGTGCCCCGGGTGACGACCAGGCCGGTCCGGAACGGACCCGGCAAGCGCGGATTCCCGGGACAGGGGGTCCTTTCGAAGTGAGGTCTCTGTGACAACTGCCACCGTCTCCCCCAACACCACCGCCCGCACCCAGGCTTCTGCCGCTCCCGCAAATGCAGCCGGTCCCAATCCAGCTTTGTTCAGCGAACGCAATGCCATCGCCGGCCGGCCCCTCTCCGCCGTCACTGGAGCGGAGATCCAGGCCCCCCTGATCCAGGGCGGCCACGTGCGCTACGCCAACCTGGACTACGGCGCCTCTGCCCCGGCCCTCTCGGTTGTCTCCGCCTACCTCAACGAGATCCTGCCGTTCTACGCGAGCGTCCACCGCGGCGCCGGCTACGCATCCCAGATCAGCACGTCCGTCTACGAGAACGCGCGGAACATCGTGCGTGACTTCGTGGGGGGACGGCCCAGTGACTCTGTCATCTTCACCAGGAACACAACGGACTCGCTGAACCTCCTCGCAGGGTGCCTTCCGGCCGCGGACGGCCGCCCCACCGGCGACGTTCTGTACCTCGACATCGAGCACCACGCCAATCTCCTTCCATGGCAGGGCGTCCCGCACCGCAGCGTCATCGCGGCCGACACCCTGGCGGGCACCGTCGAGGCCCTCCGCGCCGAACTGGAACAAGGCGGAGTCAGCCTCCTCGCCGTCACCGGCGCCTCCAACGTCACCGGCGAAATCCTGCCCATCCGGGCCCTCGCCGCCCTCGCACACGAGCACGGCGCCCGGATCGTCGTCGATGCCGCCCAGCTCGCGCCACACCGCCGCATCAACATCAGCGCGGACGACGTCGACTACCTCGCCTTCTCAGGCCACAAGCTCTACGCGCCTTTCGGCGCCGGCGTCCTCGTGGGCCGGACGGACTGGCTCGACGCCGGCACGCCTCACCTTGCCGGCGGCGGCGCGGTCCGCGAGGCCAGGCTCGACGGCGTCAGCTGGGCCACCGGTCCCGCCCGGCACGAGGGCGGTTCGCCCAACGTCCTGGGCGCCGCCACACTGGCCCGTGCCACCCAGGTCATCGCCTCGCTGGACCAGGACCGCTGGCACGCCCACGAAGCGGCCATCCGGTCCTTCCTGGTGGAGGGGTTGCAGAAGATCGACGGCGTGACGGTACACCAGATCTTCAAGGACACCGATCCGGATACCGACACCATCGGCGTAGTGAACTTCTCCGTCGAAGGCTACGATGCCGGTCTGGTGGCCGCCTACCTGTCAGCCGAACACGGCGTAGGCCTCCGCGACGGCCGGTTCTGCGCCCATCCGCTGCTGAAGCGCCTGGGCCTGCCGTCCGGCTCCCTGCGGGCAAGCTTCGGCGTGGGGTCCCGCCTTGAGGACGCCCAGCGGCTCCTGGCCGGCATCGAGGAACTCCGCCGTACCGGCCTGGGCTGGGACTATGTGGTGGACTCGGGCCGCTGGATTCCGGCCAACGATACCCGCACCTATCCTGACTGGGCACCCAATACGCCGGGCACGGCCGGCGCTGCCCCCTGCATCGACGACTGACCCGGGTTACCCGGCCTATGCGGTAAATTCGAAGGATACCCAAGGGCATCTGGCGAAGGAGGCTGCACGTGGCACGGGGTGGCCCCAAACTTGACCACGGGCGCCGTCAGGAGCTCGGTCAGAGCTTCCAGGACGGCGGCGAACACTACGAACGCGTCCGTCCCGGGTACCCCGACGATTCGGCCGACTGGCTTATCCCGGCTGGGGCCCGTGACGCACTGGACGTTGGCGCCGGCACCGGTAAATTCACGGCCATGCTGCTCGACCGCAGGTTGGCCGTTTCCGCCGTCGACCCTTCCACCGACATGCTCGACCAGTTGCGGATCCTTCACCCCGGCGTTGCAGCAACTGTCGGGACTGCCGAGGCGACGGGACTCCCGGACTCTTCCTTCGACGTTGTGAGCGTGGCGCAGGCATGGCACTGGTGCGATCCCCTGGCCGCCAGTACGGAGCTTTCACGGGTTCTCCGCACCGGCGGAAGGCTGGGGCTGATCTGGAACCAGCTGGACACTGCTGTCCCGTGGGTTCACCGGCTTTCCCGCATCATGCACGCCGGGGACGTCTACCGGCCGCATTTCCGGCCGCCCCTGGGGCCGGAGTTCGCGGGGTTGGAAAGCCATGTCACGCACTGGGAAGACTCGCTCACCACGGCGGAAATCCTGGAGCTTGCCCAGTCGCGGAGCTATTACCTGCGTTCCGGTGAAAGCACCCGAGCCAAGGTTCTCGCCAACCTCGACTGGTACCTCCACGACCACCTGGGGCACACCCCCGGCGCGAGCCTTGGATTGCCCTACCTGACCCTGACATGGCGGGCTGCAAAGGCGTGACGCCCTCCGCCCACCGGGTAGGCTTGGTGTCGTGAAGACCAGCGCGCCCTCCTCCTCCATCGAGGACTACGTCAAGGTCATCTACTCCTTCACGGAGTGGCAGGACAAACCCATCACTTCCTCCCAACTGGCGCAGCGGCTGGGAGTGGCTAATTCCTCCGTATCGGAGATGGTCCGCAAGCTCAAGGACCAGGGCCTGGTGGACCACAAGCCCTACAGCGCCATCACCCTCACCGCGGACGGCGTTCGGCTGGCCCTCTCCATGGTCAGGCGGCACCGGCTGATCGAAACGTATCTGGTCCAACAGCTGGGCTACAGCTGGGATGAGGTCCATGATGAGGCCGAACAGCTGGAGCACGCCGTCTCAGACACCTTCATTGAGCGGATGGCGGCGAAACTGGGAAATCCACTTCGGGATCCCCACGGTGACCCCATCCCCGGCGCCGATGGCACGGTCCGGATGCCACACGCGCACCTGATGAATGAACTGGACCAGGGGCACACCGGCCGGATCACCCGGATCAGTGATGAGAACCCTGACTTGCTCCGGTACCTGTCTGCCCAGGAAATCGACCTCGACGCCGATGTGGAGGTAGTGGGCCGCAAGCCATTCGGTGGGGCCCTCGTAGTGCGGATCAGCTCCGCAGGGAAGACGCGCGAGTACGACCTCGCTGATGAAATCACCTCGGCTTTGTGGGTGCACAGCGACGCTCCGCACGCCGGCTGCGTCCTCGGAAACGGCTGAATGGGGACGTCGGGGGCGTCGGGGTGGAATGCGTGGCTGGCGGTGGCCGCCGGCGGACTCCTCGGGACCGAACTGCGGTATGGTCTTGGCCTGGCCTTCCCTGATGCCGGGGGAATGATGCCCTGGACCACGCTGTGCATCAACGTGGCCGGGAGCTTTGTCCTCGCAGCCCTGACCACCTACTGGATCGCACGGCCCCGTACGGCTTTCTGGCTCCGGGCGGGGCTCGGGCCTGGGCTGCTGGGATCCTTCACCACATTTTCCGCTGTGGTGTTCTCCGCTGATCAGTTGTCACGGGCCAACCTCCACCTGGTCTGGATCGCGTATCTCGGCCTGTCACTGCTGTTGGGGCTGGGCGCCGCGGCCGCCGGCTGGAGAACCGGCAAAATGCTGGCAGACCGCTCCGGAGCCTCCGCATGACGGCCGCCGTCCTGGTCGGCGTCTTCGGCGTGGCCGGCGCACTGCTGCGCTTCGCCGTGGACCGCTGGTTTGCTCACCGGCCAGCAGCTACCTCCTCGGGCCCGCGCGCCCGGAACGCGGCCGGGCCGACGCCGCGGCACTGGCCGTGGGCCACGCTGGTGGTCAACGTTGCCGGGTGCCTGATCATCGGGCTGTCCGTTGGGATTACCGGACGCCTAGGACTGCCCGGAGACATCCAAACTGCTGTGGCCACCGGTCTCGCCGGCGGCCTCACTACTTTCAGTTCATGGACCACCGCAACTATCAGGCTGCTGGCTGAATCACGGTTTGCGGCGGCAGCCCTGAACGTGGCCGCCAACCTGGTTGCGGGATTTGCCGCAGCCGCAGTGGGCATCGCCCTCGTATCCTAGGCGGAACCGCGCACGACCTGCTTCCGTAAGCCCTGTGGGTGCGGGGGCACGGACGCGGCCTGGGACGCAGTCCCGTATCGTTGACTGTGATGATTAGCAGACGTGACGCGGCAATTGCCCTCGATGTACCCCTGGAAATGGCCCAACGGCACGGCATCCCCAAATGGCTGACGGAAGCCGACCTCGGTGAAATCCTGGACAACCCGCCGCCGTGGCTCGTCCAGTCGCGGGCAAACCGCACCGGGAAGCGTCCGGTGTGGGTCCACTTGGAATGTGCCGTCTGCGGCTACGAGGAAGCGGCGCGGCCCAAGAAATGGTGGCCAGACTTTACCTATGTCAGCTGCGGTCACCACGCTCCCGGTGAGCTGCCGCCCCCGCGTCCGGGCTTTGTCCGCAGCGAGTTCGACGGCGTTGGGACCCGTTTTGTGGGCATCGCGGACGTCGCCGTCCCGGACTGAGTCCGGGCATTTCCTTAAGGGCGAATCAGGCGTAATTTACGAGGTGGGACGCAAGCCGTCCCGCCTAATAAGGGAGCACGCCATGCCTGACAAGACACCCCACCAGAATCTGTCCAAGAAGCCGGTCAAGACCATCAAAGAGAAACGCGCCGAAAAGAAGGCCAAGAGCCCGATTGACGGCCCACAGGATCCGGTCGCACACCTGAAGAAGCGCCGGTAGCGGGCACTACCCGTTAGCCGCCATCTCTTCAGGCACGGCCACCAGGTCCGTTTCCTTGCCGTCCCTCAGCACCGCGATCCGCAGGGGCTGGCCGATAGCATCGGCAAACAGCAGCTTCTGCAGGCTTTCAGCGTTGCTGACGGGGCGGCTTCCTGCCGTCAGGATGATGTCGCCCGCCACCAGGCCTGCCCGGTCCGCGGGCGAACCTGCCAGGACCTCCACTACGCGCAGCCCGTCCCGCTGCCCGGTCCGGACCACGGCACTGGCATTCAGGCGGATGGGCGTGCTGACGACTCCGAGGTAGGCCCGGCGCACGCGCCCGTCAGCCAGCAACGCCGCGATGATCCTCCGCGTGGTCGCGTTGATGGGCACAGCGAGTCCCAGCCCGGCCCCGGCCACCGCTGTATTGATGCCGACGATCCTGCCATGCGTATCTGCCAGCGCGCCGCCGGAACTCCCGGCGTTCAGGGCCGCATCGGTTTGGATTACGTCCTCGATCACCCGCCGGTTGCCGCCTGCCCAGACCGGTATGGCCCTGCCCAGCCCGCTGACCACGCCGGCAGTCACGGATCCGGCCAGGCCCAACGGGTTCCCGACTGCGACGACGAGCTGCCCCACGCGCAGGGTCTCCGCGTCGCCGAACTCGGCGGGCGGGACTTTGGGAGCCCGGCCGCGGACAACGGCAAGATCAGACAATGCATCGGCGCCCACGAGCTCCAGGTCGGTGCGGCTGCCGTCCGCGAAGACAGCGTGGCCCTGGTGGGTGCCCGCCACCACGTGGGCGTTTGTCAGCAGGTAGCCGTCCCCCGTGAACAGAACCGCCGATCCGGCGCCCACGCGGAACCGGCCGTTCCGGCGGTTTCCCGTCATTTCAATGGCGGCAACATGTGGGGTGACTGTCTCAGCCACGCGCATGACCGTCTCCGAGTACGAGTCCAGTGGCCCGTCGTCGGACGCTTGTGAACCGGGCTTCCGCACCTGGTCCATGACCCACCTCCTGGGGATGTGGCAGCCTCTTGGCTCCGGACTGGCTGCTGGTCCTACCTGTCTCAACCATTCGGCCCGCCGTCCTAGTCCCTGCGCGTCTACGCCGAGGGTGAACGGGTGAAATGGCGCCGTCAGCTCTACCCTACGAGAGGGCCTTCACGACGGCTTCCGCCCAGACTTTGCTTCCGGCGGGGCTCGGGTGAACGTGGTCGAGCAGCAGGTGGCCTGGATCGCCGGCCTCCGTGAATGCCCTGTGGACGTCCACCGTTTCGCAGAAGTACGCCGATGCCGTGTCCCTGACTTGCCCGCCTATTGCTGAGCTCGACACCGTTTCGGGATTCCTGGGGTTCTGGATGATCACCAGTATCGGCGGGCGGCCCAGATGCCCGTCGATGTCTTCGAGGAGCTGGGATATGCCTTCCTTGGCCTGCTGCGCTCCGGCATAGTTGTGCCCGTAGTTGACGAGGACAAGGTCTGCCCCGGCCGGCGTCATAGCCTCGAGGTTGTTGGCGGCGTACATTCCGACGCTGCCGGAGACGGATCCGTTCCAGATGTGGATCGGCGCGGCGTCCCGACCGCCCGGGAAGGTGGATTCCGCCCCGTAGCCCCTTCCGTCAGCCCACCGGTGCACGATGACCGGCCGGTTGTGTGCGGAGCCCAGCTGTTGCGCAGCCAAAAAGGGAAATTCGTCGGTGTCATCGCCGGTCGAATCGCCCAGCACCACGACGTTCCAGACCCGGGTGGGATCAGCGAGGAGGGAGACCGAGGATGAGGCCGCCGGCCGGCCGGATGGCGTCGGCCCTGAGACGCTTGGCATTGGCACCGAGAAGCTTGGATTAGCCCAAGGCTCAACTGTGCTGGAAGCGGGCGGGGTTGACGGGCCGGCGCAGCCGGCGGCCGCCACCATGAGTGCTGCCGCAGCGGCTGCGGGTAGTCCACGGCGTGCCATGATCGTCCCCTCGTCTACGAAGCCGGGCAACCCACTGCCGGGGGACGCCCGGTATGAATTCCATCCTGCCAGCAGACATGAAAATAGCCCCTATTTCTAGGGGCTAGATTCGTGGAGATGGGGGGAATTGAACCCCCGTCCGATGTCGTGTTGTCAGGGCTTCTCCGGGCGCAGTTTGCGTCGGATTTTCTCGGCCCCAGCCATGCTGCAAACAGCTGGCTGATCCGGGCCCAGTCAT
>JBKKDH010000090.1:0-4273 GCA_046708445.1 Arthrobacter sp. | reverse complement strand
CTCTTCCTGGCCGACCACCCGATCACGGGCGGCTACCCGGTGATCGGCGTGGTGGTGGACCACCAGCTGGACCTCGCCGCCCAGGTGCCCATCGGCGGTTCCATCCGGTTCCGCTGGGCTCCCGGCTACGGGCTGCCCACCAGCTTTTCCGATTCTTCCCCCGACGTTTCCCAGACGAAGTGAGCAACTAATGCGCAAGGTCCTGATCGCCAACCGCGGAGAAATCGCCGTCCGCATTGCCCGTGCCTGCGAGGATGCCGGGCTGGAGTCCGTGGCTGTCTACGCGGACGTCGATGCCGACGCCATGCACGTTGGCGCCGCCACCGAGGCCTACAGCCTGGGCGGCAACGCGCCGTCGGAAACCTACCTCCATATCCCCAACCTCCTGCGCGTGGCCGCGGATTCAGGTGCGGACGCCATCCACCCCGGCTACGGTTTCCTGTCCGAGAACGCCGGATTTGCCCAGGCGGTCGTGGACGCGGGCCTGACCTGGATCGGCCCCACCCCGGAGGCCATCCGGCAGCTCGGCAACAAGATCACGGCGCGTGAGATTGCCGTCCGCGCCGGTGCCCCGCTGGTGGCCGGCAGCGACGGCCCGGTGGCCTCGGCCGCCGAGGCCCGCGCATTCGCCGAACAGCACGGCCTGCCCATTGCCATCAAGGCCGCCTTCGGCGGCGGCGGGCGCGGGCTGAAGGTGGTCCGGGAGATGGACCAGATCGAGGAGTCTTTCGACTCGGCTGTCCGTGAAGCAGTGGTGGCCTTCGGCCGCGGCGAGTGCTTTGTGGAGCGGTACCTGGACCGGCCCCGGCACGTCGAGGCGCAGGTCCTGGCGGACCAGCACGGCAACGTAGTGGTGGTGGGAACCCGCGACTGCTCGCTGCAGCGCCGGCACCAGAAATTGGTGGAAGAGGCGCCCGCGCCCTTCCTCACCGAAGAGCAGACCCGGCAGATTTACGACGCCGCCAAGGCAGTCTGCCGCGAAGCCTCCTATTCGGGGGCCGGGACCGTGGAATTCCTGGTTGCCGCCGACGGCACCGTCGCCTTCCTCGAGGTGAACACCCGCCTGCAGGTGGAACACCCCATCACCGAGGAGACCACGGGCATCGACCTGGTCCAGGAGCAGCTCCGCATCGCCGCCGGCGAGCCGCTGCGCTTCACCACCGATCCCGAACCACGCGGCCACTCCTTCGAATTCCGGCTCAACGCCGAGGACGTGGGCCGGGGCTTCCTCCCGTCACCCGGAACCATCACCACCTTCAGCGGCCCCACCGGTCCGGGCATCCGGCTCGACTCCGGGGTGCGCTCCGGTTCCATCGTGGCGCCGCAGTTCGATTCCCTGCTGGCCAAGCTGATCGTCACCGGTGCCGACCGCCAGCAGGCGCTCCGCCGGGCCCGCCGTGCCCTCGCCGAAATGCAGATCACCGGCGTTGCCACCGTCCTGCCGTTCCACCGCGCCGTCGTCCAGGCGCCGGACTTCACCTCCGAAACCGCACTCGGCATCCACACCCGCTGGATCGAGACCGATTTCGCCGATTCCATCGCGGCGGATCCGGAGTTCGGCACGTCCGTTCCGGGTGGTGAGCGGCGCACCATCACCGTTGACGTCGATGGCCGGCGCCTCGCCGTCGGCCTTCCCGCTGACCTGCTGGACGGCTGGGCGCGGTCGGGCGGGGCCGTGCCTGCCGGGGTGTCCGTTGACGCGCTCGCTTCAGACGGGATATCGGGAGCGGCCGACGGCGGTGCTGCCGCTGCTGATCCCGGTGAGCTCCGCGCCGGCATGTCCGGCACGGTGGTGAAGTGGCTCGTGGACCCCGGCGCCGAGGTTTCAGCCGGTGATCCCGTAGTGGTGCTTGAGGCCATGAAGATGGAAACCCAGGTGGCAGCCCACCGTGACGGGACGGTTAGTGACCTCAGGGCCAAGTCCGGCGGGGTTGTGATGGCCGGAGCCGTGCTGGCGCTGATCGGCTAACCGCTGGACGGGCGGGTCAGCGCAGGCTTGCCGCTGGGGCTCCGAGGATGGTGTCCAGCAGGCCGTTCCGGAACTTGCCGTCCGGGTCGTGCTCTGCGGCCAGGGCGCGGAAGTCTGCGAACCTCGGGTACAGCGCCTCCCAGTCGTGACCGGCCGGCGTGAACAGCTTGCCCCAATGCGGCCGGGCCCCGAACGGACGAAGGAGTTCCTCCAGCTCCGGGAGGACAGCTTCCACCTCGGCCTGCAGCGGCTTCCAGGTGAAGTGCAGGGCCACGCTTTGCTGCCGGTAGAACGGACTGAGCCAGAACTCGTCTGCGGCCCCAGTGCGGATTTCGGAGACGAACAGCAGCGGCGCCAGGTTGTCCGCGAGGCTGCGGACAGCCTGGATGGCGGCCGGTCCGTGCTCCAGGGGCAGGATGTATTCGCTCTGGAGTTCCTCGCCGTTGCTGGGCGTGAATTCGTGGCGGAAGTGCGGCAGCCGATCCAGCCACGGGCCGGGTTCGTCCAGCTGCGCCGTGCAGTTTTCGCCAGACATTCCGGGCAGCGGGTGCCGCGCCTCCACGGCCGCGGTGGCGCCGAAGAGTTCGGTCAGGACCGGCTGGGAGTCGAGCGCCTTGAGCCACACCTGGCTGATGGCGTCGCCGGCGTAGTCGGTGAAAAGGCTGACGCTGTAGGCGCTGGAGACAAGCGCCGGGAAGTCGGCCAGGGCCCGTTCCCATGGCAGGTTTTCCAGGACCCGCTGCCGTATCTGGAAGCTCGGCCGTACGGACAGTTCCAGGCCCGTGACGATGCCCAGGGCGCCGAGGCCCACCACGCTGCCCAGGAACTCGTCCCCGTCCCCGCGGGACAGGGATACCTGCTCGCCGGAGGGACGGACCAGGTCAAGGCGTTCGACGGCGCCGGCCAGGGAGGGGTTGTCCACACCCGAGCCGTGCGTCCCGGTCTGGATGGCTCCGGCCACCGAAATATGGGGCAGCGAGGCGAGGTTATGGATCGCGACGCCCGACTTTTCCAGCGTGCGGCACAGGGCTCCGTAGCTGATGCCGCCGCTGACCCGGACGGTCCGCCGCTCCGAATCAAGCTCGATCTCCTGGGGCAGGGCGTCCAGCAGGACGTGCACGCCGTCGGTATCGCCCACGCGGTTGAACGAGTGGCGCGACCCAAGGGCCTTCACCCGGCCGGCGCTGGCCACCACCTCGGCAAGCCCGGCCACCGAGTCCGGACGGTGGATTTCGGCGGAGGAGTATTCGAGGTTTCCTGCCCAGTTCTTCATTGGATCGCTTTCCGGTGGAGGGTGTGGCTTCCACGCTACTTTGCGCACGAAAGTTGTCAAGGATTTCGTAAAGTTTCTCAGAATCCGGCCAGCGGGAAGTGCTGGTGCTTCAGTTTATATCGTTGTAAATTGACCCGATGACACTTGCGCAGACACCGCCGATGGGCTGGAACAGCTGGGACTGCTACGGCACCACCGTCACGGAAGAGGAGGTACTGGCGAACGCCGCCTTCATGGCTGAGCACCTCCTGCCGTACGGCTGGGACACCGTGGTGGTGGACATCCAGTGGTACGAACCCGCGGCCCGTGCCGGCGGCTACAATGATGGTGCGGCGCTGGAGCTGGACGGCTTTGGACGGCAGTTGCCCGCCGTCAACCGGTTCCCTTCCGCGGCGGGCGGCCGGGGATTTGCTCCCCTCGCGGAGCGGATCCACGGGATGGGCCTGAAATTCGGCCTGCACATCATGCGCGGCATTCCCCGCCAGGCCGTCCGGGACAGGCTGCCCGTTGAAGGCACCGACGCCACGGCGGACCAGATCGCTGACACGTCCTCCACGTGCGAGTGGAACACCGACAATTTCGGGCTCAACCATGGCCACCCCGGCGCGCAGGCCTACTACGACTCCCAGCTGCGGCTGTTCGCGGAATGGGGCGTGGATTTCGTCAAGGCCGACGACATGCTGGGACCGTACTTCGCCGCGGAGATCGCCGCCTACCAGCGGGCCATTTCACGCTCCGGCCGGGACATGGTGCTTAGCCTATCGCCGGGCCGGGCGCTGTCCCTCGCCCATCTGGAACATCTCCGCGGCAACGCCCAGATGTGGCGCGTCTCCGATGACCTATGGGATGTCTGGGCCGACGTCGAAGCGCAGTTCGCGCGGATGGCCCGCTGGGCGCCGCACCAGCGCGAGGGCGCGTGGGCGGACGCGGACATGCTGCCTGTGGGACGGATCGCCCTACGGGCGGAACGCGGCGGTGAGCGGCTCAGCCGCCTGACCTTGGATGAGCAGCGGACCATGCTGACGCTCTGG
>JBKKDH010000089.1:0-5730 GCA_046708445.1 Arthrobacter sp. | reverse complement strand
GCGAGGTAGCGTTCGGCGTCGAGAGCTGCGGCGCAGCCCGTACCGGCCGCAGTGATTGCCTGGCGGTAGCGGTGGTCCACGGCATCCCCGCAGGCGAACACGCCGGTGAGGTTGGTAACCGTGGTAGGCGAGGCCACCTTGATGTACCCCTCGCCGTCAAGCTCCACTTGGCCGGCCACGAGTTCGGTGCGCGGCAGATGACCTATTGCCACAAAGATGCCGGTGGCTGCCTGTTCACGGGTTTCCCCGGTGCGGGTGTCGGTCAGGGTCACGCCGGTGACCTTTCCGTCGCCATGGATGGCTGTGACGGCGGAGTTCCAGGCGAAGCTGATCTTCGGGTTGTCCTTGGCCCGCTGGGCCATAATGCGGGAGGCACGAAGCTCGCCCTTGCGGACGACGACCGTCACGGACTTTCCGAAGCGCGTCAGGAATGTCGCTTCCTCCATCGCCGAGTCCCCGCCGCCGACCACGATGATGTCCTGGTCACGGAAGAAGAACCCGTCGCAGGTGGCACACCAGGACACGCCGTGGCCGCTGAACTTCTTCTCCTCCGGCAGGCCGAGTTCCTTGTAGGCGGAGCCGGTGGCGAGGATGACGGCCGGGGCCTCATGGGTTTCGCCGGCGCCGGTGACCACGCGTTTCAGGTGACCGGTCAGCGTGACTTCAGTGACGTCGTCGAACACCACTTTCGCGCCGAAGCGTTCCGCCTGCTGCTGAAGGCCGTCCATCAGCTCGGGCCCCTGGACGCCTTCGGGGAAGCCCGGGAAGTTTTCCACCTCGGTGGTGTTCATCAGCGCACCGCCGGCAGTGACCGAACCGGCCAGGACCAGCGGATTGAGCCCGGCCCGGGCGGCGTAGATGGCCGCGGTGTAGCCGGCGGGGCCGGAGCCGATGATGATCAGCTGTTCGGAGTTCACTGCTTTGGTGCCCATGAAGTCTCTCCTGGTTCCGGGACGGCGTTACTTAGCAGCGGGGATGAGGGAATCGATGAGGCCCTCGATGCGGGTCTTGATCTCGTCGCGGATCGGGCGGACGGCGTCCACGCCCTGGCCCGCCGGATCCTCCAGTACCCAGTCCTCGTAGCGTTTGCCGGGGAAGTAGGGGCATTCGTCGCCGCAGCCCATGGTGATCACCACGTCCGATTCCTTCACGGCCTCGGTGGTGAGGACTTTGGGGATTTCGGCGGACATGTCGATGCCGAGTTCGGCCATGGCCTCGACGGCGGCCGGGTTGACCTTGTCGGCGGGCTGGGAACCGGCGGAGCGGACCTCGATGCCGCCGTTCGAGAGGGTTGTCAGGAAGGCGGCTGCCATCTGGGAGCGGCCGGCGTTGTGGACGCAGACGAACAGGACGGAGGGCTTCTTGGTGGTTTCGGTGCTCACGCGGTTCTCCTGGAACATTGATAGTCGTCGATACAGTGAGTATCAGGCCTTACATTGATGATTGTCAATATATATCTGGGTCGGGCAGCGAGCGCGCGCGGGTCAGGCGGCGAGCATGCGCGGCGCGAGGTCATTGATGCGGTGGGCGATATCCGCGAAAGCGCTCTCGAAGGCCTCCTCCGTGCTGAGGCGCAGCGGATCGGGGACCGACCAATGGGCATTACCCATACCGACGAGCTCCTCATGGGCGTTATCGCAGACAGTCACCACAAAGTCCCCCGCCTCCGCCACCTGGTCCAGCCCACGCGGCGGACGATCGGCGAGGTCCACGCCGTGGCGGCGGGCCACCTCGATGGCCCCCCGGGCGATGCGTTCCGCCGGATGCGTTCCCGCCGATTCCGACGGGACCTCACTTGCCCGCCGCCAGAGCGCGGCGGCAAGCTGGGACCGGGCACTGTTCCGGGTGCAGACAAACAGGATGCGGCGGGCGCCATGTTCAGCCCCCGGCAGCAGGCCCTCCAGGGCGCCAACAGCAAGCCCAACATAGCTGCGGCGTTTGTCGGCCTCAGAACGGTGGCGGGTTACCAGCCGGGCCCCTTCCAGCGCGCGCAGATGGTGGGACAGCAAATTCGACGGCATCCCCAACTCCACCATCAGCTCCGTCGGGGAGAAGTCGCCGGTGGTCAGCAGATCGACAATGCGAAGCCGCGCAGGATCCGCAAGGGCAGCATGCCTGGCCACCCTCGCGCGAAATTCGTCGATTACCTCAATAGTCATTGATTCAATTTTGACTGAGATAAATCTTTCGGTCAAGCTGTTGCCATGACCTCACACCAGCCGGCGCTATGGCGCCGCGCCGTCGCCGAGCTCCTCGGAACCAGCCTGCTCGTGGCCATCGTCGTCGGCTCGGGGATTGCCGCACAGCAACTCTCCCCCAATGACGTGGGCCTGCAGTTGCTCCAGAACAGCACGGCGACCGTGCTTGGCCTGACGGTGCTGATCCTGATGCTTGGGCCCGTCAGCGGCGCGCATTTCAATCCTGTGGTTTCCCTGGCGGACTGGGTCCTGGGCCGACGCAGCGGCACCGGACTGACGCTGCCTGAGCTTGGTACGTATGTGGCTGCCCAGACCGTGGGTGCGATCAGCGGCAGCGTGGTGGCGAACGCCATGTTTGAGGTGGGCACGTCCATCTCCACCAAGGAGCGCGCCAGCGCGGGGCACCTGCTGGGTGAAGTTGTCGCCACAGCCGGGCTCATCCTGCTGATCTTCGCCCTGGCAGCCACGAAACGCGGCGTCCTCGCCGCACCGGCAGTGGGCGCTTACATCGGCGCTGCTTACTGGTTCACGTCCTCGACGTCATTCGCGAACCCGGCTGTGACGGTCGGCCGCATCTTCAGCGACACCTTCGCCGGCATTGCACCGGCCTCCGTTCCCGGCTTCGTGGGGGCGCAACTGGTGGGCGCCGCCGTCGGCCTTGGCCTCCTGATCATCCTGTTCCCTTCCGCCAGCAAAGCTGCGGACGACGTGGTCCTTCCGCACCATTCCGGCACGGTCGGCTCGTAGCCTGCTCCGCTCCCCGCCCGCAGCCCTCCCGCATACATTGATGACTGTCAATGTCAGGGCATAATGGATACATGAACTCGCTGCCCATGCTCGATCAGGCCACGGATGAAGCCTGCTGCACCCCGGCCGGAGTGCCTGCGCTGGGTGCCGAGGAGGCGAAGCAGAAGGCCCTGGTCTTCAAAGCGCTGGCCGATCCGAACCGGCTGCGACTGCTGTCCATCGTCAAGGCTGACGCCTCCGGCGAATCCTGCGTATGCGACCTGACGGAGCCGCTGGACCTGGGCCAGCCCACGGTCTCCCACCATCTGAAGATCCTCGTGGAGGCCGGGCTGCTGCACCGCGAAAAGCGCGGCACCTGGGCCTACTACTCGCTGGTGCCCGGCGCCCTGGAAGAGGCGGCCGAACTGCTGGCGACGCTTTGACCGGGCCCCAACCACTCACTGTGGCCATACGTCCAATTCACGACGACGACTGGCCGGCAGCGCGACACAATCCTGATCGAACGCCGGTCCCCCGCCATCTGAACGGGTCCTCCACCATCGGGCCCAAGGGCTCCGGCAGCCCAAGGAGGCGTCCGGAGCCCTTCGGTGAACAATCTCAGGGCAGAGTGCAGGACCCCGAGCCGTGGTTGAAGCCGCCGCCGTTATTCGCCACGACGTAGTGCGTATCAAAGGTGCAGGTCATTCCGTCCGAATAGGCCGAGGTGCTCTCCGCGTCGACCTTGACAACGTTCGGGTCGAAGTAGATGGGACCATCAGGGGTTTCCAATGAGGAGGCGAACACGCTCACGTACCTGTGGTTGCCCTCTGAGGTATAGGACCCGCCGGGGTAGATCGTCGTCTCTGAAAAGTCCCCTGAGCCTTGAAGCACGACCACTCCGGCCGGCGTCCGGACTTCGATGCGCCTCTCGGTTCCGGACCTGCAGAACGTCACTCCGGTCTGTGCATCCGTTACGCACTGATCGAACGTTGTTGTCTTGCTGCCCTCCGTGCTGGCCGCGTTCGCAGGCACGGCTCCTGCCGCCAAAAGCAGTACCACCGCCCCCGCCGCGTAAATCCCACAGCGCATTGTTTTTCCAAGCATGAAAGGTCCCCCAGATCTATTTCGATGCAGCCCCAGCGACCGCCTGCGTAGCCTAAAAGGGCGGCCCTTGCCGGGTCAATGGCCGTCCATGCCCGGATTCCCCGCTAGGGAGAATGCTGGATCTTCTCCACCCGGAGGTTCCGGTAGGCGGCCTTCAGCGGTGCCATCTGGCGTAAGCCGATGCGGCCGCCGCCCAGCACCTGGCCGGAAGGGTCCGACCACTCAAAGAGGGGCAGCCCGTTGATGGCGAACGCCACGCGCGGACCGTCCTTCGCCACTTCCATCCGGTAGAAATCCACGGCATCCTCGGTGGGCGGCAGCGGATCGGCGCCCTGGGCCACCAGTTCAAAGCCGGAACTCTTCCGGAGGTTGCAGGTACGGAAAGCCCGCTCGGATTCATACTTGTGGCGGAAGTAGGAGACGTGGAGGGCGTCGATATCGCCGGAGTGATACTGCGGGTAGTAACCGGTCCTCGGCGCCAGGTCCGGCGAGAACAGGTCGCGCCCGCCATGGCCCACCGCCGAGAAGAACAGCATGGCCAGGCCCGGTTCCGCGAGGGGAAGGAACTCCCAGCTGATCCGGATGCCGTCCGGGAACTCTTCCGGGCACCAGAATGTCCAGTGCGCGTGGTCCCCGAACTCTTCGTCGTCCAGCGAGCCGGACAGCTCAAGCGCGCCGTTGTGGCTTCCTATGCTCAGCGGCCCTTCCGCCACCCAGCCCGTGACGTCCGCCGGGCCGGTGAGCGTGTTGCTGTAGAGAAGGTCGGCGCCCGCCTGCACCGTGCCCACCTAGCCCCGTCCCGCCGTCGTGAAATCCGCAACCGCCAGTCCCGCCGTCGAGCTTTCCCGGGACCCCGGCCGTCCCAGGCCGAAGCCGAGCCGTGCCAGCTGGGCGGCAACCTCCTCCGCCACCGCGGACGCACCGCGTTGGGAGAAGTGCGTGTTGTCCGCCAGGCCGGCCGGCCAGAAGGCGTGCTCGCCTGGCCCGAAGTGGCAGAACAGCGACTGCGATTCCTCGACTCCCAGCTCCACGTACAGCCCGCGGGTCCAGGCGTTGAGGTCGACGGCGGGCAGCTGCAGTTCGAGGGCGATCTCGCGGACCACTTCGGGGTAGTCCTCCAGGCTTTGCTCCAGGACAGGATCCGACGGCGGGCCGTCCAGGAAGTGCCGGCGTTCCACGGACGTGCAGAGCACCGGCACGGCACCTAAGGCCCGGACCTCCGCCACCATGGTGCGCAGGTTGGCGGCGTAGCCGGTCCGGGCCGCGAGATGGACCTTCTTCTGGTCGTTGTGCCCGAACTGGATCAGGACCAGGTCTCCCTCTGCGGCGGTCTCCAGGAGCTGCCCCCAGAGCCCCTCTTCGCGGAAGGACTCCGTGCTGGCGCCGCCCTTGGCGAAGTTGTACACGGCGGCCCAGGCGTACACGTGCCGGGGCAGGTGCGCGCCCCAGCCACTCATGGGGTACTCGTACGTGGGACAGTTGGCCACCGTGGAATCTCCGGCGAGCAGGATTTTCATGCTGTGCTTTCTGTTGGTTTGGGGCGGGCACTCCGGAGCGGCGTCAGCCCTTGACGGAGCCGATCAGCATTCCCTTGGCGAAGTGTTTTTGCAGGAACGGGTAGAAGTTCAGGTTGGGCTGGGTGGCCACGACGATGACGGCAAATTTGATGCCTTGTTCGGGCGGGATGTAGTTCGGGTCCACG
>JBKKDH010000088.1:0-2956 GCA_046708445.1 Arthrobacter sp. | reverse complement strand
CCGACAAGCACATGGCTGCGATCAAGATGGCCGCGGTCAGCAGCAGCACTTTGCTTCTGATGAACCTCTGGACGGCGTTCATTGGGCTCCCTGAAACCTGGATTGCGTGCGCACACCATCATCCGCGATTGACGGACGTGAGGTTTGGTTTCCTGCCTGGTGTGCGAAAAGTATTGGCCGGCCTGCCGGCCCGGTCCTGAATCAGGACCTAGCCATTGTAAGCAGACCGGCCAATCATACGTGGCCGACGTTAAGTCGAGGTCACGCGTAGTTCACGATGCTGGGGATCCTAGTCCTCAAGGTCTACTTCGCGGACCATTTCGGCACCGATGCCTGCCTTGATGGCGTCCAGAACCTGCTGCGGCACGGAGCTGTCGATCGTCAGCAGGGCCAGGACCTGGCCACCCTCCGCCTGGCGCGCAACCTGCATCCCGGCGATATTGATGTTGTTCATGCCCAGGATGTGTCCGATGGTGCCGATCACGCCGGGACGGTCGGAGTAGGCCACCACCACAAGGTGCTCGCTGATGGGAATCTCCACGTCGTAGCCGTTGAGGCCAACGAGCTTTTCAACCTGCTTGGGCCCGGTAAGGGTACCCGCCACGGAGATCTGTGAGCCGTCGCTCAGCGCGCCCCTGATGGTCAGGACGTTACGGTAGTCCTCTGCCTCCGGCGTAGTGATAAGGCGGGTGTTGATGCCGCGCTGCTCCGCTATGACGGGGGCGTTGACGTAGGAGACCTGCTCGGTCACGACGTCAGCGAAGATGCCCTTCAGGGCTGCCAGTTCGAGGACCTTGACGTCCAGCGCGGCGATTTCGCCGGCAACTTCGACGTCGATCTGGGTCAGCGAGGCGTGGGTCAGCGCGGTGAAGATCCGGCCGAGCTTCTCGATCAGCGGAATGCCCGGGCGGACATCGGGGGCAATAACGCCACCGGCAACGTTGACGGCGTCCGGAACCAATTCACCGGCCAGCGCCAGGCGCACGGACTTGGCAACCGAAACGCCGGCCTTCTCCTGGGCTTCATCGGTGGAAGCGCCCAGGTGCGGAGTCACGATCACATTATCCAGGGTGAAGAACGGCAGGTCTGTGCTGGGTTCCTTGACGAAAACATCCACGGCTGCGCCGGCGATCTGCTTGTCCTGCAGCGCTGCGAAGAGGGCTTCCTCATCCACGAGGCCGCCGCGGGCAACGTTCACAACGTAAGCGGTGGACTTCATCTTGGTGAAGGCGTCCGCGCCGAGCATGCCAACGGTTTCAGGGGTCTTGGGCATGTGGATGGTGACGAAGTCGGACTGGCTCAGCAGTTCGTCGAGGCTGACCAGCCTGACGCCCAGCTGCGCGGCACGGGCCGAGGTGATGTAGGGGTCGTAGGCGAGGATTTCGGTGTCGAAGCCCTGCAGGCGGGCGGCGACCAGGGCGCCGATGCGGCCCAGGCCGATGATGCCGATTTTCTTCTCGAAGAGTTCGATGCCCGTGTACTTCGAGCGCTTCCACTCACCGCCTTTCAGGGCGGAGCTCGCCTGCGGGATGTGGCGTGCCAGGCTGAGGATGTGGCCTACCGTTAGTTCCGCGGCGGACACGATGTTCGAGGTGGGCGCGTTGACCACCATCACACCTGCCTGCGTTGCAGCCTTGATATCCACGTTGTCCAGGCCGACGCCGGCACGCGCGATGACCTTGAGGTTCTTCGCTGCGGCGATGGCTTCGGCGTCCACCTGCGTGGCAGAGCGGACCAGGATGGCGTCCACGTCTGCGATGGCGGAGAGCAGCTGGGACCGGTCGGCGCCGTCCGTCTGGCGGATCTCGAAGTCCGGGCCCAAGGCCTCGATCGTGGCGGGCGAAAGTTCTTCAGCGAGCAGTACTACGGGTTTTGACACGGTTGATCCTCTGCGTTGCAGTCCTGGGGATAAGTCAAGTCTAGGCTGACGGAAAGGCCGGGCTCACATTGTTAAGTGTGAACCCGGCCTCACTGGCGCGCCGTGAAGGGCGTCTGGGGGCGCAGCCTTAGCGGGCTGCTGAGCCCTCTACGTAGTCCTCGTCCTGCTGCTGCCAGGCGAACAAACCGCGCAGTTCGCGGCCGACAGCCTCGATCGGGTGCTGCTCTGCCTTGGCGCGCAGTGCCTTGAACTCAACGCCGCCGTTGTCCTGGTCCTCGATGAACCGCTTGGCGAAGGCGCCGGACTGGATGTCGCCCAGGACGGCCTTCATGTTTTCCTTCACCTCGGGGGTGATGACGCGCGGGCCGGAGACGTAGTCGCCGTACTCTGCGGTGTCGGAAACGCTCCAGCGCTGCTTTGCGATGCCGCCTTCCCACATGAGGTCAACGATGAGCTTGAGCTCGTGAAGCACCTCGAAGTAGGCGATCTGCGGCTGGTAGCCGGCTTCGGTGAGGGTTTCGAAGCCGTACTGGACCAGCTGGGAGACGCCGCCGCACAGAACAGACTGCTCGCCGAAGAGGTCGGTTTCGGTTTCTTCGGTGAAGGTGGTCTTGATGACGCCGGCGCGGGTGCCGCCGATGGCCTTGGCGTAGGACTTGGCCAGATCCCATGCGGCGCCGGAAGCGTCCTGCTCGACGGCGATGATGTCCGGGATGCCGCGGCCGGCTTCGAACTCGCGGCGCACGGTGTGGCCGGGAGCCTTCGGGGCGATCAGGATGACGTCAACACCCTCCGGAGCCTCGATGTAGCCGAAACGGATGTTGAAGCCGTGGGCGAAGGCCAGTGCCTTGCCCGGGGTCAGCTTGTCCTTGATGGAGTCGTTGAAGATCGAGCGCTGGTGCTGGTCCGGCGCCAGGATCATGATGACGTCGGCCCATTCGGCGGCGTCGGCCACGTTCTTGACGGTGAAGCCGGCGTCCTCGGCCTTGGCGATCGAGGAAGAGCCTTCCTTGAGGGCGATGGTAACTTCGACGCCGGAGTCGCGCAGGTTCAGCGCGTGGGCGTGGCCCTGGGAGC
>JBKKDH010000087.1:0-4385 GCA_046708445.1 Arthrobacter sp. | reverse complement strand
TCGAAGCCACCGTTAACAAGGTGTTCCTGCTTGACGCCAACCGAGCCCAGATCGACTTCTACAACATGGACTGGAAGCGATACCTCACGCAGCGCGAGACGGACGAGCGCGCCCGGAAGCGGGAACGTGCCAACGCCGAAAAGAAGGCACAGGTCCTCTTTGACCAGGCCAACAAGATGCGGGCCAAGGCCACTAAGGCCGTCGCAGCGCAGAAGATGGCCAAGCGCGCCGATCGCCTGCTCAGCGGGCTGGAGGCCGTCCGCGAAAACGACCGCGTGGCAGCCTTGCGCTTCCCCGACCCCTCGCCCTGCGGGAGGACCCCGCTGACAGCCGAAGGCCTCAGCAAGTCCTACGGTTCGCTGGAGATCTTTACCGACGTGGACCTCGCCATCGACCGCGGCTCCAAGGTTGTTATCCTCGGCCTCAACGGCGCCGGAAAGACCACCCTCCTGCGGATGCTCGCCGGCGTGGACAAGCCGGATACAGGCGACGTCATTGCCGGACACGGCCTCAAGGTGGGCTACTACGCCCAGGAACACGAAACCCTCGACGTCGACCGCACCGTCCTCGAGAACATGCGCTCCTCCGCTCCGGACATGAAGGACGCCGAGGTCCGCGGCATCCTCGGCTCATTCCTGTTCTCGGGCGACGACGTCGACAAGCCCGCCGGTGTGCTCTCCGGTGGTGAGAAGACCCGCCTGGCCCTGGCCACCATCGTGGCCTCCAGCGCCAACGTGCTCCTCCTCGACGAGCCCACCAACAACCTCGACCCCGCCAGCCGCGCCGAAATCCTCGGCGCACTGCGGAACTACTCCGGCGCCGTTGTCCTGGTGAGCCACGACGAAGGGGCAGTCGAGGCACTGAATCCTGAACGGGTTGTGCTGTTGCCTGATGGTATTGAGGACCACTGGAACGAAGACTACCTGGACCTGATTACGCTGGCTTAGGCCTGGCGACCCTGCTTCCATTCGCTGCGCGGGTTGCGTCCGCTTCGCAACGGGCGTGATTTCCCGCGTGCTGGCTCGTCCGCCCCACCGTCGCCCTAACCTCGCAAGCTCGTCCGCCCCACCGTCGCCCTAACCTCGCAAGCTCGGCCAGGGAACCCTGACGGCGTGGGCCCATGCCTCAGGCACGCTTCACAAATCACCCGGCCGCGGGCGCTGGCGGTCAGGTCACCTCTGGGCGGGTTAGAGCTAGCGGACCGTCATTTCCCTTGCGTCTGTGATTTTTTGCAGGTCTTTGTAGGTGATGCTGAACATGGAGTTGTGGTCTCCTGCTCCTGCCCAGAGGAGTTCGTGGTCCTTGAGGGAAATGTCCAGGAGGGTCCCGATCTTTTGGGGGTGGCCTATGGGGGCTACTCCGCCTACTTCCTGACCTGTGTGTTCCAGGACGAAGTGCGGGGTGGCCCGTCGAATCTTTCCTGTTCCCAGCTGCCGGGCCACCAGGGTGGTGTCTACCTTGGCGGCGCCGCTGGCGAGGATGAGCAGCGGAGCACCGTCGACGTCGAACACCAGGCTGTTGGTGATGGCAGCGACATCGCAGCCGAGGGCCTCAGCCGCGGCAGCCGCCGTCGGGACCGTGGCGCTGAAATGCCGCACCGTGTCCTGGACGCCGGCCGCTGTCAGGGCGCGTTTCACATTCGCCACCGGGGCGGCGATTTCCACCTTGCTCATGGGTCAGTAGCCCTGGGCGTCGAGGAGGGCGTCTTCTTCTTCCTCGGCGGTTGGGTGCTTCCGCTTGCGCGGGACGGGCGGACGACGGCGGGCTGCCGCGGCGGCCGAGTGCACCGGGCTTCCGGAGTCGCGTGCTTCGTCCTCACGTTCAGCCTCGTCCTCGGCGTCGATCGCGGCGTTCCGGGCCTGTTGCCGGGCGGCATAGCCGAAGCCCACGAACATCAGCACGCCGAACGCAAACCACTGCAGCGAGTACGACAAGTGCGTGCCTTCCTCCGTGGAAGGCATGGGGAACGGGAAGGGCGTCTCGGCCGGCGCCGGAGTCTCCGACGCCAGCTGGCCGTAGGCTCCTGTCAGTATGGGGTAACCGAGTTCCCCGGCGTAGACGGGGAGGTCAATGGACGCCAACTGGCCGTCAGGGGCGCCGCGCTGGAGCGTCGGCTCGCCGGCCTTCAAACGGACGACGGCGGTTACGTCACCTGCGGGCGGGGCCGGGACAGAGTCCGGGCGGCCCGGATTGTTGTTGCCGATGGGCAGCCAGCCTCGGTCAATCACCACAGTCTCGCCGGACTCCAGTTTGAAGGGCACCACCACTTCGTAGCCGGGCTGTCCGTTCAACGGCCTGTTGCGGACAATCCGCTGGCCCGCTGCGTCGTATTGGCCCTTCAGTTCAACCTGGGTCCATTCCTTCTCAGGCTGCAGACGGTTGAACTCATCCTTGACCGCGGCGAACGGGACCGGTGTGGCCGAGTAGTTGGACACCACGCGGTTGATTTCAGCGAGCGTTTCAGCCCGGCGGTCCATCTGCCAGCGGCCCAGGAAGACACAGGCCGTGGCGAAGATTGCGGCAAGCAGGAGGTAACCCAGCCACTTACTGGAAAAGAGGAAGCGGTACATTCAGCCTTCCTGCCCCCGCGGTGCGGAGCCGGCCACGGTGTCCGTCCCCAGCGGCACGGTTTCCTTCCACAGCCCGCGGGTCCGGAGGTAGTCCTCAAGCCAGTGGCGGTGTTCGCCGCAGGCGAGCCAGATCTTCCGGCGCTCAGGGGTGTGGATCTTCGGGTTATTCCAGAGAAGCTGCCACGAAGCCTCGGAGCGGCAGGCCTTCCGGGAGCACATGGCAGCTGCCGCCGGCGCGGGACCGGGAGTCCCCGCGGCCAGGTCAAAAATGTTCATGAAGCGCGCCGTTCCTCGCCGTGGGTTGGTTCGTCGTCATCATCAATGAGTTCGCCTTGCAGGATGTCGCTGTCCGGTCCGGCTTCAGCTGCCGGCCGGCTGGGCCCTTCCAGTTCGGCAAGCGGCGCGGAGTCGAGCAGCGAATCGCTGTGGATCTCCGCCTTGTCGCTCCCGTTGGCGATGACAACCGCGATCCAGGGCAGGAAGACAGCGCCTGCCACCATCACGAGCTTAAACCAGCCGTCCACCACAAAAATGAGGATGAGGCAGACCATGCGGATGCCCATAGCCAGCGCATACTTGATCATCCGCTGGCGCATGTCCTCGGAGTGGGCTGACGCAGCGTCCGTGATGCTATGGACCCCGGAATCGCCGGAGAACCGCTCAGGATCTCCGGGCACAGGCTGTCCAGCATGGTTTTCAAGGGTCACGGCTGATTAATCACGCTCCAAAGGCTTGCCTCAATTCTCTCACCATCGGCAGTGGCGCCCAAACGCGGGCTAAGATCGGAGGCAGCAAAATCACACCCCTTCCTACCGCGGCCCAGCGTGCCGCAGAATCCCGGAGCCATTAATGTCTGAAGCAGCCACTGCGGCCCGCAGCGTCCTGATCACCGGTGGAAACCGTGGCATCGGCCTGGCCATCGCCGAGGCCTTCCTGGCCAACGGTGACAAGGTGGCCGTGACCTATCGGAGCCCGTCAGAACTGCCGGCCGGGATCCTCGGCGTCAAAGCCGACGTCACGGACGAAGCCTCAGTGGATGCGGCTTTCACCGAAGTGGAAGCAGCCCACGGGCCGGTTGAGGTCCTCGTGGCAAACGCGGGCATTACCAAGGACACCCTCCTGCTGCGCATGAGCGAGGATGACTTCACGTCCGTGATCGACACCAACCTCACGGGCGCCTTCCGCGTCATCAAGCGCGCCTCGAAAGGCATGATCCGCATGCGCAAGGGCCGCGTGGTCCTCATTTCCTCCGTTTCCGGCCTGTACGGAGCGCCCGGCCAGATCAATTACTCTGCCTCCAAAGCCGGCCTTGTGGGTGTCGCGCGTTCGCTGACCCGCGAGCTGGGATCCCGCGGCATTACAGCCAACGTTGTGGCTCCGGGGTTCATCAACACGGACATGACTGCCGAACTGCCCGAAGCGACCCAGAAGGACTACCTCTCCAGCATTCCCGCCGGCCGTTTTGCCGAGGCGTCGGAGGTGGCGAACGTGGTCCGCTGGATTTCAAGCGACGAGGCGGCTTACATTTCCGGTGCAGTCATCCCCGTTGACGGCGGACTCGGCATGGGCCACTGACAGGGTTTTTACCCTGCTGACACGGGCGCCTGTCAGCCAGCGGCGCCGAACGCTTCGCTCAGCCATTGCGCCACCTCTTCGTCGATCTCCGCTGGCGTGGCGACTTCCAGGTGGTGCATCCACACGCCGGGGGAGGGGTGGACCACCTCCTTGAACCGGGACGACTCGACCCGCCGGGGCAGGGCGATGGAGAGAACCGCCGGAACGTCGGTCTTAAGGTGGCGCCGCGGGTTCCAGACG
>JBKKDH010000086.1:0-22060 GCA_046708445.1 Arthrobacter sp. | reverse complement strand
CGCGACTGATCCGAAGAACGGGACATGGTTGCCTCTCAACGCCTGCGGAGTTAGCTGTCGGGTTCGGAAGAGGTCAACCGGCCGGCACGTTAGGCGTGACGGCTTCACCCCAAGGGCCGCTGGGCAGCGGCCCGAAGACTCTGGGTCCCCCGTCTCTGCCTTAGTGTCTGGGAGTCCGGGATGTGGCAGAGCTCGGCGTCAGCCCGGACGCGGCCCGATCCAGATGGGCCACCCCAAAACCGTACATGAGCCATCCAGTAAAGTCTCGTTTAGGTAACGGGAAAGGTGGGGCGGTAAGTCACCTTGCACACGTCAGCAATTCCGCGCAGGCGCCACTGTTGGTTCGCTTAGGACGGTTCCTTGCTCTCCTGCACTGAGATAATGCGGCATGCGTGAACTCGTCATTCTCGGCACAGCTTCCCAGGTCCCCACCCGGACGCGGAACCACAACGGGTACGTGTTGCGGTGGGACGGGGAAGGCCTGCTCTTTGACCCCGGCGAGGGGACGCAGCGCCAGATGCTCCACGCCGGGGTATCGGCCACCCAGATCACACGCATCTGCCTCACCCACGTGCACGGCGACCACTGCTTCGGACTGCCAGGCGTGCTGTCACGAATGGCCTTGGACGGCGTGGCCCATCCGGTCCATTTGCATTATCCGGCCTCGGGAGGGGACCTGGTCCGTGCCCTGGTGTCCGTCAGTTCACCCGGAATCGACTTGAGGCTGTACCCGCACGGGGGTGCCGGAACCATCGCACCCGGGTTGGCGGTCCAGCCGCTCATGCACCGTATCGAAACGTACGGGTACAGGCTCACCGAACCCGATGGCCGCACGTTCCTTCCGGAGCGGCTCGCCGCGGCGGGGATCACTGGAGCCGACGTCGGCCGCCTTCAGCGTGACGGACGCCTGGGACGCGTCCGTCTCGAGGACGTGACGGTGGCCCGGCCCGGCCAGAGGTTCGCCTTCGTCATGGACACAGCCCCTTGCACGGGCGCGGAGGAACTGGCCGACGGTGCGGATCTGCTCGTGGCGGAGTCAACATTCAGCAACGACGACGCCGGGCTCGCCGGGGAGTACCGGCACCTCACCGCCGGGCAGGCAGGGGAGTTGGCGGCCAGCGCCGCCGTCGGCACGCTGGTCCTGACGCACTTCTCATCCCGGTATGGCGACGACGTTGCCCTCCTCGCGCAGCAGGCGCGGGACCGCGCCGGCCGGGCTGCGGTGATTGCGGCCAATGACCTGGACCGGATGGCTTTTCCCCAACGACGGACGCCGCCCTAAACGCAATCCGGCGCCCTTGCCCGGCTGCTCGTGGGTTGCACTCCCGAAGAGGTCCCGCGCAGCACCGACCCCATGCCTACCCCCGCCCCAACATACTCGGGGCCAGGCCGGCACTGAAGGATTCATTGGCGGCCAACAACATCACGCACCAGCTGACTGTGTACCCGGGCGTGGACCATGCCTTCCACAACGACACCGGAGAACGCTACAACGAGGCCCAGGCCACCGCGGCCTGGAACGACACGCTGGCGTGGTTCAAACAGCACCTCTGACGGGCGGGTTCAGCCGATGGTGGATGCAGGTCGCAGCGGGCGGCTGGGGAAGATCATGGGCCAGGAAGAACAGGCTGCTCCGCCCGTGTTCAGAACCCGCAAACTCACTGCCCTGAGCAGCGATGAACCGGTACGGAAATTTAACGCCGCCGACCCCGTCGCTGGCGCGGGTAGTCTTGAAAGATGAGCACCACCACCCCAACAACGCTCACCTTCGATGGCCGCTTCGCCCGGGAATTTGAGGAGCTTGCTGTTCCCTGGCAGGCCGAGGAGGCACCGGCCCCGCAACTCCTCGCCCTCAACGAGCAGCTGGCCGGTGAGCTTGGCCTTGATCCGTCGTCGCTGCGGACCCCGGAGGGGACGCTGATGCTCATCGGCAACCGGATCCCGGAAGGTGCCACGCCGGTTGCCCAGGCATACGCCGGGCATCAGTTCGGCGGCTATTCACCGCTGCTGGGTGACGGGCGCGCCCTCCTGCTGGGTGAGGTCACCGACGTCCACGGCCGCCTCCGCGACGTGCACCTCAAGGGCTCCGGCCGTACGCCGTTCGCCCGTGCGGGTGACGGCCTCGCCGTCGTCGGTCCGATGCTGCGCGAATACCTCGTCAGTGAAGCCATGTACGCGATGGGCATTCCCACTACACGATCGCTCGCCGTCGTGGCCACAGGACGGCCCGTCCGCCGCGAAACCATGCTTCCCGGCGCTGTGCTGACCCGCGTCGCGGGCAGCCACCTGCGTGTGGGCAGCTTCCAGTTCGCCCGAGCCAATGGCGACACAGACCTGCTCCGTCGGCTGGCCGACCATGCGATCAGCCGTCATTATCCGGACGCTGCGAAAGCGGACCCGCCCTATCTCGCGCTCTTCGACGCGGTCATCGCCGCGCAGGCGTCCCTGGTGGCCCGGTGGATGCTCGTGGGATTCGTCCACGGGGTGATGAACACGGACAACATGACCATCTCAGGCGAGACCATCGACTACGGACCCTGCGCGTTTATGGATTCCTTCAACCCCGATGCCGTCTACAGCTCCATCGACGCAGGCGGACGCTACGCCTACGCCAACCAGCCGCTCATTGCTGAATGGAACCTCACCCGGCTGGCCGAGGCGCTTCTGCCCCTGCTCCACGAGGATCAGGAGCAGGCCGTTGCGCTCGCAGTGGAGTCTCTGGGCGCGTTCCGGAAGCTTTACAGCACGGCCTGGTCCACCGGGATGAAATACAAGCTCGGGCTCGGCGCGGAGGCAAGGGACGACGAAGTAGGGCCTCTGGTGAATGACCTGCTGGCAATGCTTGAAGAGGGACAGGTTGATTACACCTCGTTCTTCCGGAGCCTCGGGTCCGCAGCCCGTGGTACACCCGACGCAGCGCGTGCCCTGTTCGCGGACTCCGGAGCATTCGACGCCTGGGCCAAGAAGTGGCTCGCCCTGGTACCGGACGCAGACATGATGGACGGGGTGAACCCTGTCTACATCCCCAGGAACCACCTGGTGGAAGAAGCCCTTGGCGCCGCTACCGCAGGCGACCTGGACCCGTTCCACCGCCTGGTGGACGTCCTGATGCAGCCGTACACTGAGCGCCCCGGCCTGGAACGGTACGCCGGTCCCGCGCCTGTTGACTTCGGCAGCTACCGGACGTTCTGCGGAACCTGAGCGAACAAAAACGGGGAACGACGGCGACAGACGGCTGGTTGCCGCCCGCCGCCGTCGATCCGGCCGGACTCACGCTACGCGGACGAAGGACGCTCCCGACAGCCAGCTGATGGAGTGGACTTCGGTCTTGTAACCGTCCACGCCGCCGCTGACAACCTGGCCGTTGCCGGCGTAAACGCCCACGTGGCCGGCGGTGATGACCAGGTCGCCGGCGGCCGGGGTGCCCACCACAGTGCCGTACGCGAAGAACTGGGTCGGTGCCAGGTCTCCCACGGACTTGCCCACGGAGCGCAGTGCCTTCTCCACCATGGCGGTGCAGTCCTGCTGAACGCCGAGCTGCGAATAGGCGGAAGCCAGGATGGCCGAGCCAACAGATCCCGCCGGAGCCTGCGCGGCCGGGGCGGCGGTGGAAGCCAGCTGGACGCCGGTGTTGGCCGGGGCAGTGGGCGCTGCCGCTGCCTTCGCCACCGGAGCCGGTGCCGCGTAGCCGGCACCCGGGATCTGGATCTGGTCGCCGGGGTAGATGATGGTGGATATCGACAGGCCATTAACAGCCAGGACGTCGTTGAGTGCCACGCCGTAGGAAGCGGAAATTGCGCCCAGGGTGTCGCCTGAGACGACCGTGTGGACGTTGGCCGCGGCTGCCGGAGCTGCTGCGGCGGCCGGTGCGACTGCGGCCGGAGCGGCTGCCGGAGCACTGGTCTGGCCCTGCACATTGATGGTCCCGGAGGTGTCCGGGCCGTGGACGCCGGCCTGCGCCGGGGTGCCAACGCCAAAGAGCAGGCCGGACGCGGCAACTGCAGCAAGTGCAGGCCGGCCGAACGTCAGTGCGCGGGCTTTGGCCGATGAGGACAGGCCAACCAGGACGGTGGGGCGGATAGTAGTCGCACGATGGCGTGCGGCAGTGGAGTTCTTTGACACGGGTGATCGCCTCTCCCATGCCTGCGGGGTGAGCTGTCGGGTTCGGGTCGGAGACACCCGGCCGGTTATGGCTCCGTCCAGGACGGAGCGATACCGACTTAACCCCAAGGCTTCGAACGAAGCCGTGGAAACGTGGTTCCCCCGTCCCTGCCAGTGGTAAGTAACTGGGGTCCCGGTTCAGCGGCAGGGTTCGGCATACTGACGGGAATGCCCCGGCTTGAGCCAGGACACCGCTCGACCATAACCTCTGCTCATTTGGCATGTCACATTCCGGTAACGGAATGTAGGCCTGAAATCCACTCAACCTTCACCGGGGATTCTTCGCTGCCCGTTATGACGCTGCAGGTCAGGTCCCGATATCCATATATACCGCGAAGACTGGTGGGGTGTGTTTGAAATCACTTAATAAAAGGACGCGTAGCCGTGTTTCTATCCTCAGCTGACGCGGCAGTGCGTGGTAACGCCAGCCTCCCGGCTGATGCCGCGCCCGGGATCTCCTCTGGATAACAATGTTTGGCCAGGGACGACGGACAAAGCGTTTTGCCCGGTAAGCTCACCAACTATGTCCCGGTTTGCTCAAAGAATGAGGCTGCCCGCCCTTGCAGGGGTGCTGGCTGTTGCTTTTGCGGCCTCGCTCTCAATGTCGCCCTCGCATGCCGACGACGACACTCCGCCGGGCGGCTACCCCTCCTGGCAGGACGTGCAGAACGCCAAGCAAAGCGAGGCCGGCAAGGCGGCGGAGGTCACCAGGATCAACGACCTGCTGGGCGGGCTGCAGACACAGGCCGAGGCGTTAGGCAGTGCCGCCGTCACCTCCGCTGCAGAGTATGCCGTGGCGGAAGCAGCGCTCCAGGGTGCCAGCTCAAAGGTCGACGTCCTGACCGCGCAGACAGCACGCGCCACCGCCGAACTCGGGCAGTACAAAAAGGAAATCGGTGCCCTGGCAGCCCAGTCGTACAAGACTGGTGGCACCAACATGGGGTTCTTTGTAGCCCTCGACGCCGTCCAGACGAACAGCATCCAGGGCCTGAATATCGTCCAGATCGTCAGCGACAAAACCGCGGCCCTGGTGAACAAATCCGCGGCCGCCGAACGTGTCGCCAGCGCGCTGGCCGGTCAGGAAGAGGCAGCGAAAGCCGAACGCGAGCGGCTGTCAGGGGAAGCCAAGAGCAAGCTCGACGCAGCCCAGGCCGCTCAGCAGGCCATGTCGCGGCAAATTGCGGAGCAGCAGGAGCACGGCCAGGAACTGACCGCCCAGTTGGCATCCCTCAAGGGCACCACCGCAGCAGTCGAGGGGGAGTTCCGGCAGGGCCAGGCGGCTTTGGCCGCCTACGAAACCGCGCAGGCAGCCAAACGCGCCGCTGCGCAGGAACAGGCCCGCCGCCAGGCTGAAGCGGCAGCCAAGGCCGCGGCCCTGGCCGCCGCACAGAAACCGGTGAACCCGGCTCCCGCGGCTCCCGCCGCTCCCGCCGCACCCGCGGCTCCCGCCGCACCCGCGGCTCCCGCCGCACCGGCGGCTCCCGCCCCGGTTCCTGCCCCTGATCCGACGCCGACCCCGCCGCCCGTCGTCGTACCTGCCGTTCCGGGCGGCGCCGTCAACGACCCCGCCGGCGCCAAGAGCTACGCCTCCGGCCGGCTGTCCGCCTATGGCTGGGGCCAAGACCAGTTCCAGTGCCTGGCGCAGCTCTGGACCAAGGAATCCAACTGGCTGACCACAGCCACCAACCCCTACTCCGGCGCGTACGGCATCGCCCAGGCGCTGCCCGCCGGGAAGTACGCCAGCGCAGGCAGCGACTGGCTCACCAACTACAGGACTCAGATCGAGTGGGGCCTCGGCTACATCCGGGACCGCTACCGGTCGCCGTGTGGAGCCTGGAGCCACTCCGTCCAATACAACTGGTACTGACCCGGGCGCGCATGCGCCAATCCTCATTCCGCTTGTCGAGTCCTTCCAAGCGGCTGCGGCGCTAGGCTTTTCCCATGGCTGACTTTGAGCGGTTCCGGATCCTGCTGGAGGAAGAGCGTGCGCGAAAACTTGCCTTGCTTCCGGCGCTGCGGGCAGACATTTCGTCAGCCAACGCTGCGCGCCAGGACTCCAACGTCGACGACGAACACGACCCCGAGGGCGCGACCATTGCGTTCGAGCTGTCGCAGGCATCGGCCCTGCTGAACCAGAGCAGCTCCGGGCTGGCCCAGGTGGAAGCTGCCCTGCAACGGATGGCCGACGGCACCTACGGCGTGTGCGCGGTATGCGGCGTGCCTATCGCCGAGGGCCGCCTGGAGGCCCGGCCCTGGACCCCGTATTGCCTGGAGCATGCCTCCACCGGGCGCCGCGGACGGTAGCCGTGAACCAGACAGTCCTGGATGCCGCTGACTTCATTGACAACACCTTGCAGAACGAGGGCGCCTGGTACCGGGCGGACGAGGTGGAGTCCCGGCTGGGTGGCGCCCTTCACTCCTATGGTGCGTCGGTGGGGGCGGTCCGGGGAACAGTCCGGGACGCCGGCAGGAAGTTCAAGGAAATGGGCCACGATGACGTGACGGCCTTGGCATCACTGCTCTGGGGCCAGCCCGGGCCCGGCAGGAAGCCGGTCTACGAGCGTCGCCTGGCTGCGGTGGTGCTGCTGCAGTCCAGGGTGGCCATGCTGCGGCACACCGACCTGACCAGGCTCGAGGGCTTTATCAGGTCCGCGCACACCGGTGAGCTGATGGAACCCCTGGTCAGCGACGTTGTGGTCCCGCTCCTGAAGGTGCTGGCCGGACCGGACCGGCAGCGCGCCGACGTCGTGATCGCCCGCTGGAGCCAGGACCCCGATGGCTGGATCCGCCGCGCAGCATCCCTGACCGCCGAAGTAGCCTGAAACACCTGAGAGAAGGAGACGGATATGAGCGACCCCTACGGCCTGGAGCGGTTTGTCGAGGCCCAGGACCAAGGCGGAACCTACGTCCAGGCCTTGGCCGAATTGCAACTGGGCAGGAAGAAGGGCCACTGGATGTGGTTCATCTTTCCGCAGATAGCCGGACTCGGCAGCAGCCCCACATCGGTCAGGTATGCCATCAGCTCGCTGGAGGAAGCGCAGGCGTATTTGAAGCATGACGTCCTGGGCCCGCGGCTGCTTGAGTCCGCAGCCGCCATCGACACCCACGCAGGCCGCCCGGCCGTGGACATCGTGGGCGGCATCGACGCCAGGAAGCTCCACTCCTCCATGACCCTGTTCCTGCGCGCCGCGCCGGGGGAGACCATCTTCAAAACCGTGCTGGCCGACTTTTTCGACGGCCAGCCGGACCCCGCCACCGACTCTCTGCTGGCGGCTGAGAGGGACTGAGCCGCCGACAGACGCTGCGACCCCGGCCCCTCAGTCCTTCCGCACCTCCACCAGTTCCACCTGCCGCACGAGGCCACCGTCAACCACCGCTGTCATGTACGTGCAGACAGGCTGACGCCGGCGGTCCGTTGGCGACCCGGGATTGAGCAGGCGCAATCCGCGGTCCCTATGAGCCGCCGGCTTCGCCGCTCAAATTCATCCAGCAGTTCCGCGCTCACCCAGTCACCGGCGTGGAGCACAACGTCGGCGCTTTCGACGGCGGCCCAGACCTGGGCGGGCAGGTCCCGGGCGCGGTGGGGAACGTGGGTGTCGGAGACGAGGACGAGATGCAGCGGCATAGCTGAATCCTTCCACGGGTCGACTGGGCGGCACCTGGCGGTGGATTCCCTGCGGCGTCGGGTGCAATAGTGGCGGGATGATCAACCAGCAACAGCTCTGGGACGACGAGACAGCGAAACAGTACGACACGCCCGGCGAGGGAATGTTCTCTCCTGATGTCCTGGGTCCGACGGTCGACGTTCTGACGAAGCTCGCGGCCGACGGTCCGGCCGTTGAGTTCGCCATTGGCACGGGTCGTGTCGCCATCCCACTCTCCGAGGCAGGGATCCAGGTCAGCGGCATCGAACTGTCGCACGCGATGATCTCCCGTCTGAGGGAGAAGGTTGGGGAGGACCGCATTCCCGTCGTTCAGGGTGACATGACCGAGGCCGCGGCGGGAGACAACTTTTCGCTTGCGTTCCTGGTCTTCAACACCATCGCCAACCTCCTGACGCAGGACGACCAGGTCCGGTGTTTCCGCAACGCTGCCCGTCACCTTGCACCAGGCGGGAGCTTCGTCGTGGAGCTCTGGGTGCCGCAACTGCGTTCGCTGCCGCCCGGACACGGCGGGACGGTCGAGGCAAGTCAGCCCGGGTATCTCCTGGTCGATACCTATGACGTGCTAAACCAGTTCGTCATCTCGCACCACGTGCGGTTCGGCCCGGAACTCGTCGATGGGCAGGAGGCCCGGATCGGGCGGACGCCGCACCGGTACATCTGGCCCAGTGAACTCGATCTCATGGCGCGGCTGGCCGGTTTTGAGCTGGAATCCAGGTGGGCGGACTGGGCCCGCAGCGAATTCACCGCGGATTCCCGCAGCCACGTGTCGGTGTACCGGCTCACCGGACCCTGAGGTCCGCATTTGCACCCTGTTACCGCCTGCTGTTGAGTCGTACTCTGGGGCTGGGAGGTGATTGCCATGGAGGCAGCGCAGGGTGACAGGATCATCGTCAGGGGACGGACCGTCGGGTCAACCGACCGGCACGGCGTGATTTTGGAAGTGAAGGGACAGGAAGGCCATCCGCCCTACCTGGTCCGTTTTGACGACGGCCACGAGACCGTGATGTACCCGGGCGGGGATTTCGCCGTCGACAAAGCGCACGGGGAATAGAGCCGGCTTATATTGCGCGCCGCCGGGAGGGTACCTGTCAGACTGAAGCCATGGATCATTCCGTGACCGCAACCTCGTCCGGGGCCGACGCCCAAACCAGGCCCGCACCAAACCAGCACCCTCAGCACGCTCCGGCCAGGACCGGCCCGCGTGATCCCGGCGATGCCTGGGTCGAAGGGGAGCAGGGGCGCTTCTGGGGCAGGTTCGGCGCGGCCGGGGTGCTCGCCTACGATCCGCACAGGGGTGTGTTGCTGCAGCACCGCGCAGAATGGAGCCACAACGGCGGAACCTGGGGGCTTCCCGGCGGTGCCTTGCACCAGGGGGAGGACGCGGTGACAGGCGCCTTGCGGGAAGCCTATGAAGAGGCCGCAGTGCCCGGGGAGAGCGTCAGCGTCCTGTTTACGTCCGTCCTGGACTTCGGCTACTGGTCCTACACCACGGTGGTCCTGCTGGTCACGGACCCCTTCGAGCCCGTCATCAGCGACCCCGAGAGCATCGAATTGCTGTGGGTTGCGCTGGCCGACGTCGACACCCGGGAACTGCACCCCGGCTTTGCCGCCGCCTGGCCTGGGCTGCGGGCGCGCGTGCTCTCACTGGCGGACGCCCGCCTGTAGCGGCGCCTACGGGCTGCCGGGCCGTCAGGTTTCCTGGCCGTACTCCGCGGTGACCAGGATGGGCAGGTGGTCGGACTTGCCGCGGGGCAGGGTCTCCACACTTTCGATGTCCAGGCCCAGGGACGTGGCGAAGTCGAAGTGGCCCTTGAAGACCTTGTATCGGGTGTAGGTCCGCCGGTCGCTGAGGGAGAGGGCGTAGCCCGAGTCCTTCATGTGGGCATGAAGGTTCTTGGTGAAGAACGGGTAGTTGAAGTCACCTACCATCAGCGTCATGAGTCCGCTGCCCATGCTCAGCAGTTCGGCGTGGGCAGCATGGATCTGGTGCCGCCGCAGGGAGTTGGACGCGGTGAGTGGAGCGGCGTGGAAGGACCCGATGACCAGTTCGTGCTGGGTCTCATTGTCCACCACCCGGGTTCCAATGAGCCGTTCGTGGGCGGGCGCAAGAACGCGGTCGTGCATGGACTTTTTCAGCGCGAAGGACTGCGTGTTCACAGCGGTAAAGCGGCTCGCCCGGTAATAGATGGCCAGCCCCAGCCGGTTGCCTTTGGTGGTATCGGCCAGGTGCAGGGGGCCGAGGGTTTCGGGCAGGTCGGCGGAGTCGACTTCCTGAAGGCACAGCGCATCGATCTCAAAATTCCGGGCAAGGGCCAGGAGTTCTCCGCTCGCCTTGTGCTTCCGGAGGTTGTAGCTAATGACGCGCATTGGACACCTCTTTTCGAGGGTTGCTGACAGGACCAGTTCCTGAGTCTACTTTGATCGCACCCCGCAGGCGCCAACATTTCGCCGCGTCCGGGCAAAGCGTCCTGAGCGAACCGATAGAGTTAGTGGCGATTCACCCAGAACCACGGGAAGGGCCAACATTGACCAGAAATCTGCCCGAACTTGCCGACGGCAACTTCTACTACCAGGCGCTGGGTGGCGGCCGTTTCCGCTCCACCATCCACGCCCAGGGGGCCTGGAACGAGCATGAGCAGCACATGGCCCCGGCCTCCGGCCTGATGGCGGACAGCCTCGAGCGGCATGATCCCCGCGAAGACATGAGGATGGCCCGTCTCAGCTACGAGATCCTGGGGCTGATCCCCGGTGGCGAATTCCACATCGAGACCACCACGCTCCGGCCGGGCAGGACCATCGAACTGCTTCAGGCCGAGCTCATCGCCAACGGCCGTGTCGCCATCCGCGCCACAGCCTGGCGCCTGGTCACGAGCGACACAAGCGCCGTGGCCGCCGTCGAGGACTCCACCATTGCCGCGCCGGATGAATGCAAGCCCTACGACGGCGCCAGCGTCTGGCCAGGTGGGTATATCCGGTCCCTGGAAATGCGTGTCGCCGAGGGTCACCGGCCCGGCGCCGGCACGGTTTGGCTGCGGACCGGGCATCCGATGACCGACGCCGCCGACAGCGGCGACCTGGCCCGGCTGATGGGCATGGTGGACACGGCCAACGGCATCGCCGCCCGCGTCCCGCCGGGGAAGGACAGCTATGCGTTCCCGAACCTTGACCTGCAGATCCACATGTACCGGCGGCCGCAAGGTGAATGGCTGGGGCTGGAGAACGCGGTGTCGTTCGGGACGGACGGAATTGGCCTCACCTCCACCGTTCTCCACGACAAGTCCGGACCCTTCGGGCGCGCCGAACAGATCCTGACGTTGCGCAAGACCTGAGACGGGCCGTCCCTCCTCACGGCTGGCCGGCTAGGCGCTTCCCTTGGCCTGGCTATATGACCGGACAGCGGTGTCGATGGTCGGAAAGAAGTGGTCCGCGGTAAACCTTGCCGAGGCTCCGAACCGGACCAACTGGTCCTTGATGGGGCCTTTCAGCTCGGCAAAGACCAAATCGATTCCGTCCTGCGCCAGTTCGTCGTCGAGTTGGGCCAGTTCGTCCAGCGCCGTGGTGTCCAGGCCGGTGATGGCTTCGGCCGCCACAATGACACACTTCACGGGCCAGGGAGCAGCGTCCACGAGGCCGCGGATATGGTCTGCGAAGACTTCGCCGTTCGCAAAAAAGAGCGGCGCGTCAAAGCGTGCGATGACCAGGCCCTCTACGCGCTCGCCTTCGGGATGCCGCTCGATGTCATGAAAGCCGGGCACACCTTCCAGGCTGGCCAGCTCGGTGCGGTAAGGATCCCAGGCGCGCTGGACAAAGGCGATCAGCGACAGTCCAATGGCCACGACTATCCCCTCCAGGACGCCCACGAAAGCAACACCAAGGAACGTGACGATCAGGAGGAACGCCTCCATCCGGCTCATGCGGAAGAGCCGGAAAAGCGCCTTCACATCAACCAGCGAAGACGCTGCCACAATCACCACTGCGGCAAGGGTGGCGGTGGGCAGGAAGGCTGTGAGCCCCGGTGCGGCGATCATAAAAAGCAGCACCAGCAAGGCTGCCACCACACCGCTGAGCTGCGTCTTCGCGCCGGCGTCGATCACGATGGGGGTGCGCGACGAACTTCCGCACACGGGAAAGCCGCCCAGAAACCCGGTGGCCACGTTGGCGATGCCGAGGGCGCCCATTTCCTCATTGCCGTTGACCCTCTCCCCGCGGCGTCCAGCGAGGCTTTTTGACAGGGTGGAGGTGTCCGCGAAGGCAATAAGTGCGATGCCGGCGGCCGGGCCTGCAAGCGCCAGGATGTCGTCGAAGCCAATGCCGCCCAGGGCGGGCGCAGGCACGCCCCGTGGCAGGGCGCCGACCACCGGCAATTGCCCGCTGAGCTTCAGCGCGGCGACGGCGGTGATGGAGCCTGCCACGGCAAACAGGACACTGGGAACCTTCCAGGGAAGAAACCGCCCCGCCACGATGACGGCGAGGCTCCCTGCCCCTACGGCCAGGGCAACGGGGTTGATCCCCTCCCGGCCGACGACATCAGCCAGGGACGTGAGGCGCGCCAGCAGGTTGTCCCCCTCGACGGAGATTCCCAGCAGCCGCGGGAGCTGGCTCACGGTGACGGCGAGCGCGATGCCGTTAAGGTAGCCGATCCGGATGGGCCTGGACAGCAGCCCTGTCACGAACCCGAGCTTGAAGACCCGCCCGGCGATCAGGAACACCCCGATCAGGATGGCGAGCACACCTGCCATGGCCACCGTCTCTTCGGGGTCGCGGCCGGCCAGCGGAAGGATCGCCGCCGCGATCATCGGTGCCAGAGCAGAATCCGGTCCTACGATGACCACCCGGGAGGGCCCAAAGATGGCGTAGAAGATCATGGGCACTACGGAGGCGTACAGGCCTGTCACGGCCGGCAACCCGCTGGCCTCGGCGTAGGCCATTCCCGCCGGAACGAGGGCGGCACTCAGTGCCGCCCCTGCGATCAGGTCCGGTTTCAACCAGGAGCGCCGGTAGTTCCGTGCCATTTCGATGGCCGGGACGGCCTTGCTGATCCAGTTGCTGCGCACGTGCGTGCCAGTCAGTGTGAGCGGAAGACGAGCCAGCCGGCCAGTGTGGCCAGCCCGGTGAGCACAGCGCCCCAGAGCATGTCCACCACGATGAGCTGCAATGGCCAGGTTTTAAGGGTCGCTGCGTTCGTCAGGTCATAGGTGGCGTAGGCGAAGGCGCCCAGCGCGGCACCGTAACCGACGGCGGTCAGCCAACCGCCGCCGTCGAGCGCCGGCCGCAGCGCAAAGAAGACAATTCCCGCGATGTAAATGACATAGAAGGCCACGGCGTAACCTAGGTGTGGTTTGTCCGCCAGCAACTCGCCGATGTGGCTCCGGTAGAACGGGTTCATCAGCTTTAGCCACACGGCGTCAATGGCTGCGAACGCGGCGGCGACAACGAGGAATTGCAATATGACCATAAGGGAGCTTAGCAACATGCAGGATGCCGGAACCGGAGGGCAGCAGCTCACCGTGGTGCGTCAGGAACGGTCGCTGGGGGCTGCGGCGGACCTGGATCTGGCACTGGACCTGCTGGGCCGGGCGAAGACCGGCAGGATCGGCCCCACCCTCCGGCTGTACCGTCCCGCTCCCACGGTGGCCTTCGGCCAACGGGACACCAGGCTGCCAGGCTTCGAGGCCGCCGCCCAGGCATGCCGCGACCGGGGCTTCGAACCCCTCGTGCGGAAGGCGGGCGGGCGCGCCGCCGCCTACCACCAGGGCACCCTCGTGGTGGACCACATCGAACCGCACGCTGACGCGATCGCCGGCTCCAAGACCCGGTTCGGCTTTTTCGGTGAACTGCTGGCGGAGGCCCTGCGGAGTGCGGGCGTGCAGGCTGCGGTGGGCGAAATCCCCGGGGAATACTGCCCGGGGGAGTTCAGCGTCCACGGCACCGATCCGGCCGACCCGGCGCGCCGGGTCAAACTCGTGGGAACGGCCCAGCGCGTGGTGGCAGGCGGCTGGCTCTTCAGTTCCGTCATCGTGGTGGAGGATTCAGCCCCGATCCGCCGCGTGCTGACCGACAGCTACGCAGCGCTGGGCCTGGACTGGGACCCGGCGACCGCCGGCGCCGCCAACGACCTGGTGCCCGGACTCGACGTCCAGGCCGTCGAGGACGCCCTGCTGACCACCTATGCGGGCTACGCTTCCCTCCGGTTTGCCGAGTTCGGCAGCTATGCCGGCCTGGACAGCGGGAAGGCGTAGCCCGCGTAGGGGGCTGTCAGTGGCCCCGGGCGATCCACTCGTCCAGGTGGGGCGCTTCGGCGCCGATGGTGGTGGCGTCGCCGTGGCCGGTCCGCACCACCGTCTCCGGCGGAAGCGGCAGCAGCCACGACCGGATGGAGTCGATGATCGTGGGGAAATCGCTGTAGGACCTGCCCGTGGCGCCGGGACCACCCTGGAACAGCGTGTCGCCGGTGAAGACGGTGCGTTCGCCGCCCGGCCCGTCAGCCAGGTAGAACGACACGGATCCCGGCGAGTGACCGGGCGTGTGGAGCGCCTTCAGCTTCGCCCCGCCTACCTCGAAAACGTCGCCGTGGCTGATGTCGACGTCGGGATCCACCTCCGGGTAGACGGCGCGCCAGAGCATCCAGTCGCCCTGGTGGAGATGGATGGGCGCCTGCACGAGGTCCCAGAAGTCGCCGACCGATCCGATGTGGTCATCGTGGCCGTGGGTGAGCAGGATGGCCTTCAGCGTTCGGCTGCCCACAGCGGCCGCCACCGCCTTGGCGTCGTGCGCTGGGTCGATGACGATGCACTCCTGGTCATCGCCCACGATCCAGACGTTGTTGTCCACGTCCCAGGTGCCGCCGTCGAGCGAAAACGTCCCTGACGTGACCAGGTGCTCGATCCGGAGGCTCACAGTTCAACCACCGAACGCAGGACTGAACCGGAATGCATCTTCTCGAATGCTTCCTCCACCTGGTCGATGGTGATCCGCTCCGTGACGAAGGCGTCGAGGTCCAGCTTGCCCTGCTTGTAAAGGCTGATCAGCATGGGGAAGTCCCGGGAAGGCAGGCAGTCGCCGTACCAGGAGGACTTCAGCGACCCGCCCCGGCCAAAAACGTCCAGCAGGGGGAGTTCGAGCGTCATGTCCGGCGTAGGGACGCCTACGAGCACCACGGTTCCGGCGAGGTCGCGTGCGTAGAACGCCTGCTTGTAGGTTTCCGGACGGCCGACGGCGTCAATCACCACGTGTGCGCCGAAGGCGCCGGTGAGCTCCCGGATCTTTTCCACCGGATCGGTTTCCGAGGAATCAACGGTGTGGGTGGCGCCGAGCTCCTGGGCGCGCTCCAGCTTTTTAGCGTCGATGTCGACGGCGATGATCGTGGTGGCGCCGGCGAGCGCGGCTCCGGCGATGGCGGCCACACCCACGCCGCCGCAGCCTATGACGGCGACCGAGTCGCCGCGTTTGACGCCGCCCGTGTTGATGGCGGCACCCAGCCCGGCCATCACGCCGCAGCCGAGCAAGCCGATGGCGGCAGCATCGGCGTCGGGGTCCACCTTGGTGCACTGCCCGGCGGCTACCAGGGTCTTCTCGGTGAAGGCACCTATGCCCAGGGCGGGGGACAGTTCAGTGCCGTCCTCCAAGGTCATTTTCTGGGACGCGTTGTGCGTGTTGAAGCAGTACTGCGCTTCGCCGCGGTTGCACGCACGGCAGTTGCCGCAGACGGCGCGCCAGTTCAGCACGACGCGGTCGCCGGGTGCCACGTCCGTGACGTCCGGGCCCACTGCGCTGACAACTCCGGTGGCCTCGTGGCCCAGCAGGAAGGGGAAGTCGTCGCTGATGCCGCCCAGCTTGTAGTGCAGGTCGGTGTGGCAGACGCCGGACGTGATGATGTCCACCAGGGCCTCGCCGGGCCCCGGATCCGGGACCAGGATGGTCTCCAGCGTGACCGGGGCGCCCTTGGAACGGGCAACGACACCTTTGACTTTATGGACCACGGAAGGCTCCCTACATGCAGATAGACAGAACGGGACCAACAGTGAATGTTGGTCCCGTTCTGTCTATCATGCCGGGCGCGCGGGCGTCCGGTCAGTCCGTCAGGCGGCCAGGCGGCTCTTGACCTCGGCGGCTGAGGGGTTGGTGGCGGCGGTGCCGTCCGGGAAGAGTACGGTGGGGACGGTCCGGTTGCCGCCGTTGAGCTGCTCCACGAGTTCGGCTGTGCCATCAACTTCCTCGATGTTGATTTCCGTGTAGCCGATGCCCTGCGCGTCCAGCTGCTTCTTGAGCCGGTTGCAGTAGCCGCACCAGGTGGTGGAAAACATGGTGATGGTGCCGTTCTCGGGGGTAAAGTCCACGGAGCTCTCCTAAATCAGTGAGGGGGTTCGTTCCCATCAACGGTAACCCGCGGCCCACTATTCCCCGGAGCCGGGTGGCCCTGGATGACAGTGCATAACACTGATGGCATGCTGGTGCCATGTGTGGACGCTATGTGATGGCACGTGCCGTGGGGGACCTGCTGGCTGAATTCGATGCGCAGCTGGAGGAGGACGTCGAGCTGCCGCCGTCGTGGAACGTGGCGCCAACCGATGACGTTCCCATTGTCCTGGAACGCTTGATTGACGACTCCGCCGTCCGGCAACTGCATGTGGCCCGCTGGGGCCTGGTACCGTCCTGGGCCAAAGACCCCGGCATCGGGTCCCGGATGATTAACGCCCGGAGCGAATCGGTCCTGGAGAAGCCCGCTTTCCGCAAAGCCGTCCAGTCACGCCGCTGCGCCGTCCCGGCGGATGGCTATTACGAGTGGAAGCAGGGCACGGGCAAGGCAAAGCAGCCGTACTACGTGCACCCCGGCAAAGGCAGCGGGCTGGTGTTCGCCGGCCTGTACGAATGGTGGAAGGATCCGTCCAAGGCGGACGGCGATCCAGGCCGGTGGCTGCTCTCCACCTCCATCCTGACCGCTGACACGCCGCCGCCGGGATCGGAGTCAACCGTCTTCGGCAAGCTGACCGCCCTGCACGACCGCGTGCCGCTGCCCATGGACCGGGCCACGATGGAGTCCTGGATCGACCCGCAGATCGACGACGCAGCCTTCCTGGTGGACCTGGTCCGCGCCCACGTGAAGGACGTGGCCGGGGACTGGCATGTGGATTCTGTCGGCCGGGAGGTGGGAAACGTGCGCAACAACTCCCCGGAACTCATCCGGCCCGTCGAAGCGCTGTTCTGAACCGTGCCGTCCGCTGACCCGAGTGACGGCAGTGGTGCCTGACCCCTAAACGGTGACCTCGCCCGCGTCGTCCACTGCCCAGGTGGGGTTGTAGGCAATCTCCCAGCGGAAGCCGTCCGGGTCCGCGAAGTAGCCGCTGTACCCGCCCCACGGCTGGGTGACCGGCTCCGCAACGATACTCGCCCCGGCTGCGGCGGCTTCGGCCATGACCTGGTCCACTTCCTCCGTGCTCGCCAGGTTATGGCTGAGCGTGATGCAGGGGACCGGCCCTGGCGCATCAACCCCGGCCTCGGCCTGCATCTGGCCGGCGTTCCACAAAGAGAGGATGAGTCCGTGGTTGGCCTGGATGAACACCACGTCGTCGGGGAACTCCTTGTGCACGGGCCAGCCGAGGCCTTCGGCGTAGAAACGTCGGGAGGCGGCTACGCTGCGTACACCTAGTGAGATGAAGTCGACTCTTGGCTGCATGCTTCGATACTGTCAGAAGATGGCGACAATTCAAGGAAACGATAGGGACGCGCTGGCCGACAAGGAACAGCTCGCCGCCGTGCGGATTGCAGTCGACGAGGTGGACGAGCAGATCGTCACCCTCATTGCGCGGCGCGAACGGCTGATCAGGATCGCCGGAACCCTCAAAGGGGACGACGCCGAGGTCCGGGCCCCCGGGCGGGTGGAACGGATCATCGAGCACGTCCGGTCCGCCGCTGAAAAGAAGGACATCGATCCGGACATCGTCGAGTCCACGTACCGGGCCATGATCTCGGGATTCATTGAACTCGAGCTGAAGGTCCACAAAGAAAACAGCTGACACTGTCCCAAGCTGTCCCGAGCTGATCCAAGTTATGCCAAGGCGCCCTGACACCGGACATGTTCCGGCAGGGCGCCTGCTTTTTTGTTCGCCTGGTTAGAGTGCTTCCTCGACGGCGATGCCGGACTGGAATTCCCGGCCGTCGGCCTCACTGAACGCCGACATGATGTGTCCCTTGCCCAGCCCGTGGATAGCGTCCATGGGGAAGGCTCCGGTGATGGTGCTGCCGGAGTGCGTGACTCCGCTGAGGTCGTAGTTCTCCTCAGTTCCCTGTTCATGGCTGAACGAGTAGAAGGCAATCGCCTCCCCGTTCATGAATTCAATGCCCAGCCGTCTTTGGGAGGAGTAATCAGGGCTGGCGGCCATAAGCCCCACCACGTACGCACCCGAGCCCGGGATGTTGCCTTCGATATCAAAAGTGGCCAGGAGCGTGGAGTCCTGGGCTTTGATGCTTACCTGCTTCAGGAGTGCGTCATTGGAGCTCATGCCACCATCCTGCTACCTGCCGTCCAGTCCGTCCACCCCCGTCTAGGTTTTGTCAGGGCACCGGCGTAGACTGGATTTATTCGAATATGTATTCGAATGGCCGTGTTTGAATCCCGGGTATGAGCCATCCCGGGCAACGGCTCACTTCAGTTCCGGGAGGCGCCCATGGGCAGGTTCAGCGAATCCGTTGACGTCCTCTGCAGCGCATCCGGACAGCCGGTGTCCCTCCAGTGGGCAGGGCGGCACTACACCGTCTGCGCCGAACCTGTCCGGTGGTTCGAACGCCGGCAGTGGTGGGCCGAGGAAAGTCGCGCACCCCTGGGAAGCGGACCAGGGCTGGTTGACCACGAAATCTGGCGGGTCCAGGTGCGGGCAGACCCACTGCGCCGTGACACCGGGAGCTCCGGCCTCACGAAGACCGGCCACGTGACGGAAGAGACCCTCACCCTGGACCTGAGCCGCCACCTCGGAAGCGGCCGCTGGCGGCTGCTACGGATCCATGACGCACTCCAACCCAGAACAGCATGACCTTTACACACCTCCACGTTTCCACAGCCTTCAGCGCCCACTACGGGGTGTCCTGGCCGGATGAACTCGCCCAGGTTGCCGCCTCCGACGGCGCCACAGCGCTCGCCTGCACTGACCGGGACGGCCTGTACGGCACCGTCAAACACCTCAAGGCCTGCATGGCAGCAGGGATTGACCCCATCGTGGGGGTTGACCTTGCGGTCTTCGACGACGACGGCGACCACCGCACCCAGCTCGCCGGGCGGGTGGTGGTCCTCGCCCGCGGCCATAACAGCGGTGCCGGCTACCGTGCCCTGTGCAGGCTGGTGTCCGACGCCCATGCCCGGACCTCCGGCAAAGCCGGGGGAGCGGTGCCTGTGGCTGTCACCCGTGCCGAGCTCGCGTCCCGGACACTTGACCCGAAAACCCTGAAGCCGGTCCTGGCCGTCCTGATCGGCCCGGATTCCGACGTCGGACGTGCCATGGGCGGGCGGCGGTACCTGCGTCCCCGCACCCTCTTCAAACGCTGGCTGGATGCCATGCCGCCGGGGACCATGGTCGCCGAAGTGGTTTCCCAGCTGAGCTCACCGGGCTCACCGCTGAGCACGGCCCACGCAGTGCGGATGCTCAAACTTGCGGAGGAGCACCAGGTCCCCGCCGTGCTTACCAACATCGTCCGGTACTGCGCCGAGGACGGAGCCGCCACGGCTGACGTCCTGGATTCGGCCCGCACACTGAAGTCCCTGCCTGAACTGGCCGCAGAACCCCTCCTCCAGCCCAACGGCCAGGCTTGGCTGAAATCGTCCGCACAGATGCTCCAGCTGGGCAAGGAAATCATCGGCGCCGCAGGATATGGCGCGGCTGACCTCAAACAGCTCATGGCTCAGACCGAAGCGCTCGCCGACCTCTGCCGGATTGACCCAGTGGCTGACATGGGCTGGAAGCAGCCCGTAGTCCCCGAGGCCTCGGTCATCGGCATCAGCCAGGACCCGCACCTTGAGCTGGTCCAGCGCTGCGAGGCCGGCATCGGCAGGAGGTTCCCCGGCATCTCCGGGGCCGCCGAAAAGGAAATGCGCTCGCGGCTGGAGCACGAATTGGGGATCATCATGAACCTCGGGTTCTCCTCCTACTTCCTGACCGTCGCCGAAGTGTCCCGGATGATCCTGGACATGGGGGTCCGCGCCGCCGCCAGGGGGTCCGGAGCATCCAGCCTGGTCAACTACCTCATCGACGTCAGCCAGGTAAACCCCCTGCAGCATGACCTGATTTTCGAACGGTTCCTGTCCCAGGACCGGGCCACCCTGCCGGACATTGACATCGATGTTGAAAGCGCTGAACGGCACAACGTCTACCGGCGGATCTTTGACCGCTTCGGTTCCGAACGCGTCACGCTCATGAGCATGCAGAACGGATACCGGGCCCGTGGCGCCGTCAGGGACGCAGGCATGGCCCTGGGCATGGACGACGGCGACGTCGGCGAGATCGCCAAGCAGCTGTGGCGCTTTTCGGCCCGCAAGTTCCGTGAGGCACTGGTGGAGAAACCCGAGCTGCGCGAGTTCGCCGGCCGGGTGGAGCAGCGCGATTTTGCCGAAAACCAGCAGCTTGATCTTCTGGTGGACCTCACCGAACGGCTGGACCGGCTTCCCCGGCATATTTCCATGCACCCCTGCGGGGTGATCCTGGGCGATGCCACGCTGCTGGACCGGACCCCCGTGCAGCCCAGCGGCCTGGGATTGCCCATGAGCCAGTTCGATAAACACGACATGGATCCCATGGGGATGCTTAAGCTCGACGTCCTGGGTGTCAGGATGCAGAGCGCCATGGCCTTCGCTGTCCGCGAGGTCATCCGGCTCCACCCTTCCAAGGCCGAAGTAGTGGCTGCAGGGGCGCACCCCCAGGGTGAGGACGGGACAGGCCCGGACTACATCGCCGACAACGGCCACATCAACCTCAATGCCGTTCCGCTGGACGACGAACCAACCTATGAGCTGATCCGAAGCACGCACACCCTGGGCTGCTTCCAGATCGAGTCGCCGGGCCAGCGGGAGCTGATCGGCAAAATGGCGCCGCGCGAATTCAATGACCTCATCATCGACATCTCGCTGTTCCGGCCGGGACCGATGAAATCGGACATGGTGCGGCCGTTCCTGGAACACCGCCACGGTTTCGCGCCGGAGGTGTACCCCCACCCGGACCTTAAGCCGGTGCTGCAGGAAACCCACGGGGTCACCGTCTTCCACGAACAGATCCTGAAGACCTTCAACGTCATGACTGGTTGCGGCCTTGCCCGCGCGGACGAATTCCGGCGCGCCCTGGGCAACGAGCTGCTCGAACCGAAGGTTGAGGAGTTCTTCCGGAAGGAAGCCAGGGCCAAGAGCTATTCACCGGACGTGGTGGACAAGGTGTGGGGAACCCTGAAGGCCTTTGGCAGCTTCGGCTTCTGCAAGGCCCACGGCGCGGCCTTTGCCGTACCCACCTATCAGTCGGCGTGGCTGAAGGCGCACCACCCTGAGGCATTCCTGGCCGGGCTGTGGGAGCACGATCCCGGCATGTACCCCAAGCGGCTCCTGGTGGCTGAAGCCCGCAGGTTGGGCATCCCTATCCTTCCCCTGGACATCAACCGCAGCCATTCCGAATACCGGGTTGAGCCGGTGGAGCACGGGCCGGACAGCGGAAAACTGGGAATCAGGCTGAGCCTGAAGGGCATCTACGGGCTGTCCGGCGCAGAGCTCAAGCGCATCGTGGCCGGGCAGCCCTATGACTCGCTGGCTGATCTCCGGGCGCGGTCCCGGCTGAGCAAACCCAACATCAAGAGGCTTGCCCAGCTGGGTGCCTTTGATTCCCTCCACCGGGAGTCGGGCGGGGCCGCCAACCGGGCAGACCTCGTCCAGCACCTGCAAAGAATGCAGTCTGCCGGCAGCGCGCGGAAGGGCATCGAGGTCATTGAGGGGCAGCTTTCCCTGCCCCTGGGCGACGTGGAACTTCGGAACGTCAAACCCGGACTGCCGGCGCCCACGCTGGTGGAAAATGTCCGGGCTGAACTGGACCTGATGGCCATTGATGTCAGCGGACACCTGATGGACAGCCACCGTCCCATGCTTGACAGGCTCGGCGTCACCACGGCGGACAAGCTGCTGGGCCTGCGCAACGGCTCTGAAGTGCTGGTGGCCGGAGTGCGCATCGCCACCCAGACCCCTCCCATGCGGGGCGGGCGCCGCGTGGTGTTCA
>JBKKDH010000085.1:0-3210 GCA_046708445.1 Arthrobacter sp. | reverse complement strand
TTCCTTGAGGGCGACGGTGCCTTCCATGTGCGATCCGCGGTGGTAGACGTTCTTGGTGACCGGCAGGAGGCGGTCGTGGATAGCGCGGGCGGCGGCGTAGTCCTTGGCCTTGCCGGCGGCGATGAGCGCAACGAGCGGCTCGGGTGCGAGTCCGCCGTAGCCAACCAGCGCGCCGTCGACGTCGAACATGGTGTGCAGCAGGTACTCGTCGTGGCAGGTCAGGATCTGCAGGTCGGGGTAGGTTGCCCGCAGGACGGGGATCTCGGTGTCCCAGCGCTTCATGTTCCGGACGCCGTTCTTGGTGGCGAAGACGCCTTCCTGGCCGGCGATTTCCAGCTGGGTCTCCAGGTCGTAGGTTGCCTTGGTGGCGTCCGGGTACTGGAACAGGATCAGCGGCAGGCCGGACGTTTCGTAGATTTCCTTGTAGCGGGTCTGGGGTGCGCCCTTTTGGTAGCCGAAACGGAGCCAGCCGTGGGAGGGGTAGACCAGGCCGGCCTCGGCGCCCGCCTCGACGGCACGCTTGGCTTCGAGGGCAGCGACGGTGTTGCCTTCGCCGGTGATGCCGGCGATGATCGGGATCCCGCCGTTGACGGCGTTCTTGAATTCACGGATGACCAGGGCCTGCTCGTCCTGGGTCAGGAAGGTTCCTTCGCCGGCGTGGCCCAGGACCACCAGGCCCTTGACGCCTTCAACACTAGCCAGCCAGCCGCCCAGGCGGTGGATCGCGTCGACGTCGACGGCTCCGTCGCGGGTGAACGGCGTTACGGGAGCGGGAACGAGCCCGCGGAGATCGATGGTCATAAGAGCTTCCTCTGTCTTGTAGTCGGTGGTTTCCGCCTGTGTTTCTTCTCATGGTGAGAACGTTTGCGGGAACGTTTTCATTGTGCGACGTGTTGCAGGTCACTGTCAAGGGCCAGTTGTGAAAGACGGAGGAAATAGAGTGTCTTCTAGGACAATCGTGAAGAGGAGACCCCACATGGAACCGGTCGCACCAGGCACCACCGTTACCCTGCGGGATGTTGCTGCCGCCAGCGGGGTGAGCCTATCCACGGCCAGCCGTGCCCTGGACGAACGGAGCACGACGTCGCGCTCCGCCTCAGCTGAGCACGTCCGGAAAGTCGCGGAGCAGCTCGGCTACCGCCGCAACTCCTTCGCGTCGAGCCTGCGGCGCGGCGAGACCCGGACACTGGGGGTACTGGTCCCGCGCCTCAGCGACACCGTGATGGCCCTGATGTTCGAAGAACTGGAGCGTGCAGCCTCGGACCGCGGCTATTTCGCCATGGTGGCAACCAGCGGGGACGACCCGGACGACGAGCGCCGGGCCGCGGAGACGCTGCTGGACCGCAATGTTGACGGACTGATCCTGGCGACGGCAAGGCTCGACGACGAACTGCCCAAGCTGCTGCGGCAGCGGACGGTGGCACACGCCCTGGTGCTGCGGACCGACGGCGTCAGCCCGTCCGCGCTCGGCGACGACGAGGTGGGCGGATACCTGGCCACGCGGCACCTCATTGACCTGGGCCACCGTGACATCGCAGTGGTCACGGGTCCGTCCTTCACCTCCACCGGGACCGCCCGCCTGGCCGGCGCACGCCGGGCCATGGACGAGGCTGGCCTCACCCCTCGCGATGAGTGGCTGCTGGCGGCCGGCTATGGCATCGAAAACGGCTTCGCGGCCGGTGAAACCCTGCTGGGCGGCGGCGGCCCGCGCCCCACGGCAATTTTCGCCGCCAACGACAACCTCGCCATGGGCGTCATCGCGGCTGCGCACCGCTTTGGGGCGGTGGTGGGACGGGATCTCGCACTGGTGGGCTACAACGACATACCCCTCTCGTCGCGGCTCGCCACTCCCCTGTCCTCGGTGCGGGTCCCGCTGGACCAGATTGCGGGCAACGCGATTGACCTCATCGTGAACCCCGGCAAGGAACCCCGGATCCGGAAGGCCATGCCCACGCTGATCCCCCGTGAGTCCAGCGGGCCCCCGCAGCGCGGCAAGGATTAGAACAGCTAGTCCCTCGGCGCCCGCCACAGCAGGGTCACGCCGAACGCCACGGCGCTGAGCACCAGCATGGCCAGCACCATCAGGCCCCAGCTGGCCTGGTCCACCCCGCCGCCGGCGAAGACACCGATCAGCACCGTGGCGGTTATGGCTCCCACGTAGCGGCAGGTCTGGTAGATCCCGGCTGCCACGCCCCGCTCCTGCGGCCTGACCGAGAGGAACATGCCCTGGTTGGTGGCGATGCCCACCGCCCCGTACGGGACACCCATCAGGGTGGTGAGCGTCAGGACCAGGGGAATGGCCAGTGACCCGGTCAGCAGCCACATGAGCGCGGCCACCGCCGTCAGAAGCACGACGCCGGAGATCAGCACGCTCCGTACCCCGAATGTGCCCATGGCCCGGACAGCCCAGGGCGTGGCCAGCACGGACATCGCGGCCAGCGGCAGCATGAGCAGCCCCACCAGCCCGGGGTCATAGCCGCCAGCTTCCTGCAGCAGCTGCGGCAGGCCGAAAAACACAAAGTAGTAAACGCTGCTGAAGACCGCGAACCCCAGGTAGACCAGCATCAGCGGCCGGTTCCGGCCCAGCAGCCTCAGGTCCAGGAACGGCGGGTTGAAGCGGAGTTCACGCCACACAAACAGTGCGGCGATGACGGTTCCGGCGCCGAGCATCCACCAGCGGTAACCCGGGGCCACATCCAGCAACGCCATCATGACCAGCAGGAGGGAACCGACAAAGCCCGCAATCCCGGGTATGTCCGAATCCTTGGCCAGCCGGGCGAGGCTCCCCCGCTCGCGGACCCCGTCCGCCGGGGCCACCTTCCGCACGATGAAGAGGGCTGCCAATGCCAGCGGGACGTTGACCAGGAACAGCGCCTCCCAGCCGACCTGGCCTACCAGCAGGCCGCTAGCCACCGGTCCCACCGCCGCCGCTGACGTGTTTGCCATCTGGATCCTGCCGAGCGGCCGCGAGGATTCCGTCCCTGCACGCTGCGCAATGGCACCGATCATGACTACCGCGCTGGGATAAGCCGTAGCAGTGCCCAGCGCCATCATGGCGCGGGCAACGCAGAGCAGGGCGAAGTTGGGCGAAAAGGGGGCGAGCGCGCACGTGATGGCCACGGTGCCCATGCCCAGCATGAACATCCGCCGCGGCCCGAACCGGTCGGCCAGCCTGCCCATCAGCGGCTGCCCGGCGGCGGAGGCGAGGTA
>JBKKDH010000084.1:0-7462 GCA_046708445.1 Arthrobacter sp. | reverse complement strand
GATGGGAGAACTCACCGTCTGATGTGGATCGGCTGGATTGAATTCGACATCCTCCTTGGCGATGTCCAGAGCCTGAAGGAGAAGCGTTCCCTCATCAGACCGCTGCTGGCCGAGCTCAAGCGACGCTTCGATGTGTCCGTTGCCGAGGTCGGGGACCATGACCAGTACCGGCGCTCGCAACTGGGCGCCGGCCTGGTGGCAGCAGACCGGGCCCACCTCGTGGAGGTGCTCACCGCCGTCGAACGCTTTGTGGCCGCCCGGCCAGAGCTTGAGCTGCTCAGTGCAAGGCAGCGGGAGCTCCACAGCGAGGACTGACCGTCGATTGCTCCCCACCGGCCCCTGCGCCTCGCAAGCTCGGCCAGGGAACCCTGCCGGCGTGGGCCCAGGCGCCCTTTTTGAACCCTATCAACGGCGCCTACGGAGCACTCGATGAAGGGTGTGGATAACTTCTGCGGCGCACGGCAAGAGAAGGCCCGACGGCGGAGCTCCCCCTGAGCATCAGGGCGCGGCCTTTCATCGAGGTCAACGTCCGATGCGCCGCGTCGCACCTCACCGCGGCTGAACTCCTCGTGAAGCTGTTCAGCGACGAAGTCACACTTGTCGACGGGATCGCCGTAACCACTCCGGAGCGGACCTGGCTGGACATGGCGGAAATGCTCACCGTGGACGAGCTGGTGGCCATAGGCGACAGCTGTGTTCGGGTGCCGCGGCGACGAAGGGCAGATCGTCCGGGACGGTCCAGGCGGGGTGGCGCAAGGGTCATTAAGCAACGATTGCTCCCCACCGGCTCCCGTAGCCGCCGTTTTGAGGGTTCAAAAGGGCGGCTACGGAGCAATCGATGGAGGTTTTAGCCGAAGTACTTCGGCAGGGTGGCCTCGTGGGCTTCGCGGAGGGCGTCGAGGGACAGGGTTTCCACGCCGTTGATCTCCAGCTGGTTGCTGGCCGCGTCCACCACGCCGATCCGCACATGGGCGAAACCGCGGGCGGTGCACATGTCGGTGAACCGGACCTCCTCGGAGCGGGGCACGCCAACCACGGCGCGGCCCTGGGTCTCCGAGAACAGCGCCGTGAACAGGTCCACGCCGTCGCGGTCCAGGACGTCCTGCAAGGCGATCCGGGCGCCTACGCCGTAGCGCAGTGAGGATTCAACGAGGGCTGCCGCGAGGCCGCCTTCGGAGAGGTCGTGCGCGGAGTCCACCATGCCGTCGCGGGATGCGTTGATCAGGATCTCACCCAGCGCGCGTTCGGCCGCGAGGTCAACCTTGGGCGGGAGCCCGCCGAGGTGGCCACGCATGTTGGCCCATTCGGAACCGTCCAGCTCGGCCGCCGTCGTACCCAGCAGGTAGATGGCCTGGCCATCTTCCTTCCAGCCCGACGGCGTGCGGCGGGCGACGTCGTCGAGCTTGCCCAGCACTGCCACGACGGGGGAGGGGTGGATCGGGGTGGTGCCCGTCTGGTTGTACAGCGAGACGTTGCCGCCTGTGACCGGGATGCCCAGCACCATGCAGGCGTCGGACAGGCCGCGGATGGCCTCGGCGAGCTGCCACATCACGTCCGGGTCCTCGGGGGAGCCGAAGTTCAGGCAGTCACTGACGGCCATGGGCACGGCACCGGAGGTGGCCACGTTACGGTAGGCCTCGGCCAGCGCCAGCTGCGCACCGTGGTACGGGTCCAGGAAGGTGTAGCGGCCGTTGGCGTCGGTGGCCAGGGCAACGCCCAGGCCGGTTTCCTCGTCCACGCGGACCACGCCGGCATCGTCCGGGAACGCCATGGCGGTGTTCCCGCCGACGTAGCGGTCGTACTGGTTAGTGATCCAGTCCTTGCTGCACATGTTCGGCGATGCCACGAGTTCAGTGACGGCGGCAGCCAGTTCTGCGGGGGCGGACGGGCGGCCGGCATCCTGGACCGAACCGGTGAAGGTGTCGGCCTGGAGGGAATCCTGCCACTCGGGGCGGGCGAACGGGCGGTCGTAGACCGGTCCGTCGTGGGCCACGGTGCGCGGGTCGACGTCGACGATAACCTCGCCGTCCCAGGTGATGATCAGGCGGCCGGTGTCGGTGACTTCGCCCAGCCAGGAGTACTCCACGGCCCACTTGTCCATGACCGCTTCGAAGGCGGCGATGTTCTCGGGGGTGACTACTGCCATCATGCGTTCCTGCGACTCCGACATCAGGATTTCGCCCGGGGTGAGGGTGGGGTCGCGCAGCAGGACGGAGGTCAGTTCAACTTCCATGCCGCCGTCGCCGTTGGACGCGAGCTCCGACGTGGCGCAGGAAATGCCTGCGGCGCCGAGGTCCTGGATACCCTCAACGAGGGAACCCTTGAACAGCTCCAGGCAGCACTCGATCAGCACCTTCTCGGCGAATGGGTCACCCACCTGGACGGCGGGGCGCTTGGACGGCTTGGTGTCGTCGAAGGATTCGGAGGCCAGCACGGAGGCGCCGCCGATGCCGTCGCCGCCTGTGCGTGCGCCGAACAGGACCACCTTGTTGCCCTTGCCGGAGGCGTTGGCGAGGCGGATATCCTCGTGGCGCATGACGCCGACTGCCAGTGCGTTCACCAGGGGGTTGCCCTGGTACACGGAGTCGAACACCATTTCGCCGCCGATGTTGGGCAGGCCCAGGGAGTTACCGTAGCCGCCGATACCGGCGACCGCGCCATGCATGACGCGGGCGGTGTCCGGGTGGTCGATGGCGCCGAAGCGCAGCGGGTCCATCACGGCCACCGGGCGTGCGCCCATGGAGATGATGTCGCGGACGATGCCGCCAATACCGGTTGCGGCACCCTGGTAGGGCTCCACGAACGACGGCGAGTTGTGGGACTCAATCTTGAACGTCACGGCCCAACCGTCGCCCAGGTTGGTGACACCGGCGTTTTCGCCGATGCCCACCAGCATGTCCTTCTTCATTTCCTCGGTCACCTTGTCGCCGAACTGGCGCAGGTGGTTCTTCGAGGACTTGTAGGAGCAGTGCTCGCTCCACATCACGGAGTACATGGCCAATTCGGCGCCGGTTGGGCGGCGGCCGAGGACCTTCACCACTTCGTCGAACTCGTTCTGCTTCAGGCCCAGTTCGGCCCAGGGGAGTTCGGTGTCCGGCGTCTTGGCCGCGTTCTCGACGGTGTCGATGTTGAACTTCTTGGTGGTTTCCGTGGTCACTTGGCGCCTCCCACAATCTTGTTCAGGACGGAGGTAAAGAAGCCGAGCCCGTCGGTGTCCGAGCCGCCGATGCCATCCAGGGATTCCGGCCCGAAGCCGACCTCCACCGCGTGCTCGGGGTGCGGCATCAGTCCCACCACGTTGCCGGCCGCGTTGGAGATGCCGGCGATGTCGCGGCGGGAGCCGTTCGGGTTGAAGCCCACGTAGCGGAACACCACGCGGCCTTCGGCTTCGAGCGCGTCCAGGACTTTCTCGTCCGCGATGTACTGGCCGTCCTGGTTCTTCAGCGGAACGGTGATTTCCTGGCCGGCCTCGTAATCCAGGGTCCAGGCGGTGTTGCTGTTTTCAACCCGCAGGACCTGGTCCCGGCACATAAACTTCAGGTGGTCGTTCTTGATCATGGAACCGGGCAGCAGGTGCGACTCGGTCAGGATCTGGAAGCCGTTGCAGATGCCCAGCACGGGCAGTTTCGCATCGGAGTTGGCGGCGTCGATGATCTTGGACATCAGCGGCGCAAAGCGGGCGATGGCACCGGCCCGCAGGTAGTCTCCGTAGGAGAATCCGCCGGGAATCACGACGGCGTCCACGTCAGCCAGGGCGGTGTCCGCGTGCCAGAGCGGCACTGCGGTGCCGCCTGCGAGCCGTACCGCGCGGGCGGCGTCGCGGTCATCGAGGGTGCCGGGGAAGGTGACGACACCGATCTTCGCACCAGTGAGCCCGCGAACACCAGAAGCGTCGGCGGCGACGGCGACTGCCTCGCCGATTAGGGGAAGTTCAGTCATCTCAGGCCTCGACGACCTCGACGTTGACGACGTCTTCGATCACGGGGTTGGACAGCAGGGTCTCGGCTGCTTCACGGGCCTGGGCCAGGATTGCGTCGGTCACCTCGCCGTCGACGGTCAGTTCAAAGCGCTTGCCCTGGCGGACAGAGCTAAAGCTGGTGAAGCCCAGCCGGGGGAGTGCACCCACGATGGCCTTCCCCTGCGGGTCCAGAATTTCGGGCTTGGGCATGACGTCAACAACGATCCGGGGCATCCGGCAACTCCTGTGCGTGAGCATTGGGTAAGGGCGCAGCGGAGTGGTGCCGTCTCACGCCGTTCCGCTGTGTTGAAGGGACATGCCTTTTGAACAGTGTGCTGAACAATGCTGAACAGTGTGTGGACGGGCGCTCCGCGAGCTTGCTAGCCCATTCTACCGGGCATAGGGCCGCACACTGTATTCGGCGGAACGACGGCGGCTCTGGCCCTGCGCGCATGCCGTCACTAGGATTGCGGAATGGCTGAGAAATCGAAATCCGTGCTGTTGCCCGTGGTTGCCGTCGCCGTTTTCGCCGGACTGGGCCGCATGGTCCTGCAGAAGATCAAAGCTGACAGGGCCGCCCGGGAAACCCGCGTTACAGGTCCGGTAGACGAAAAGACCCGGCAGTGGATCAGTGAGGTAGTCCGGACGCCGCGCCAGTAGGCACGCACCACCTCGCCTTTTCCGTGGGCGGCTCCTCAGGGGGCCGCCTTTTGTGTGCCCGGGGCGAGAGGTTCTAACCTTCCCGGAATGACGCACCGCGACGGCCCGGCGGAGTATCGCCGGGCCGTCGTCATGACAACCAAATTGACAGCTCTAAAAAACCATCTGTGGCTTATGTCATATTCGTCTATCAGTCTGTACTGTTTGAATCGGCTGGTCTCCCCGGGTTACAAGATCTGTAACTACGGTTGTCGTCTTCCAGCTGCCTCGGGCCCGGACGCGTGCCGGACCCGTGCCTCATGAAAGGTGTAGTCGAAACGTGAAATCAACTGGAAAGAGCCCCATCCGGGGCCGGGGGTTCCGGAAAGCGACGGCGTTGGCCGTGGGTTTGCCGCTTCTCCTCACCTCGATGGCGTTGAGTCCCGCTACCGCGGCGCCCGCCGAACCAGCCACCGTAGTAGCTCCCAAGACCATCAATCCGGCCGACTACCCGGCAGGGCGTTACATCGTGGTCCTCGCCGGGAAGCCCGCAGCCACCTACGACGGCGGAACGCCCGGGCTGGCAGCCACGAAGCCCCAAAGCGGCCGCAAGCTGGACGCTGAACGTCCCGAAGTCCAGCGCTACCAGGCTCACCTGGAAGGCCAGCAGGAGTCCGTGGCCGGCGCGGAAAACATCCAAATCAAGCGTAAGTACACGGCCGCCATCAACGGATTTTCGGCCGATCTCACCGCCGGGCAGGCAGTGAAGCTCGCCAAGGACCCCGCGGTCCTGATGGTTGCTCCGGACACGGAGAACGCTCCCGACTACTCCACCACGGACTTCCTCAAGCTCAGCGGAGCGAACGGCCTCTGGAACAGCACCTTCGGCGGCCAGGAGAATGCCGGCAAGGGTGTTGTGGTGGGCGTCATCGACTCCGGATATACGCCGTCCAACCCCTTCTTTGCCGGCGACGACGTCCAGCCGCTCAACGGCGAGCCCCAGGTAGGCGTCCCGTACCGCACGGCGGACGGCAAAATCGCGATGCTCAAGTCCGACGGCGACACGTTCATTGGCGAGTGCCAGAAGGGCCAGGGATCCGGGGCAACTTTTAACGGCAAAGACTGCAACTCCAAAGTCCTGAGCGCCCGCTATTTCGCCGACGACTTCCTGAAATACGTCGCGCCGCAGAACCGCGCGCCCGAGGAGCTGATCTCGCCGGTTGACGTCGGCAGCCACGGCACGCACACAGCCAGCACGGCGGCGGGCAACGCAAATGTCCACGCCAACCTGGGTGCCACCGACATGGGGGTCACCAGTGGTGTGGCACCGGCGGCGAAGGTTTCCGTCTACAAGGTCTGCTGGGAAGATGACAACCCGGACACCGGCGGCTGCTACAGCTCGGCCTCCGTGGCGGCAATCAACCAGGCCATCCTCGATGGTGTGGACGTCCTGAACTATTCCATCTCCGGCAGTACGTCCACCACCACGGATCCGGTTGCGCTGGCCTTCCTCTCTGCAGCCTCAGCGGGGATCTTCGTGGCGGCGTCCGCCGGGAACTCCGGACCCACCGCAAGCACCGTCAACCACGGCGCACCCTGGCTGACCACTGTGGCTGCGAGTTCCTTCTCCACGGAGCTGCAGGGAACGGTCGAGTTCGAGGACGGCAGCAAGTTCCGTGGCGCCAGCCTGATGGCAGCTCCTGTTCCAGCGAGCAACGTGGTTCTGGCCGCAAATGCTGCGGCCGCCGGGGCGGCAAGCCCTGAGCTGTGTGCCCCGAACGCGCTGGACCCTGCCAAGGTTGCCGGCAAGATCGTGGTCTGCGACCGCGGAGTCGTTGACCGCGTTGCCAAGAGCGCCGAGGTGAAGCGTGCAGGCGGCATCGGGATGATCCTCGTGAACCTGTCGACGTCCTCGGAGGACCTTGACCGCCACTCAGTCCCCACAGTGCACGTGAACCCGCCGGCCACGCAGCAGATCAAGGATAGGATCACCGCCAATCCAGCCATCAAGGTTGCCCTGGTGAACAAGGACACCACCGGCCTTCCGGTGGCTCCGCAGCCACAAATTGCAGGGTTCTCCTCGCGCGGCCCGCTGCTGGCCGCCGGCTCGGACCTGCTCAAGCCTGACGTGGCAGCGCCCGGTGTTGCAGTGCTGGCGGGTGTGTCACCGATCGGCTCGGGCGGCGACCAGTTCGGCATGATGTCAGGAACGTCCATGGCTGCGCCGCACGTGGCTGGCTTTGGCGCGCTGATTCTTGCCAGGAATCCCAACTGGTCTCCGGCCACCGTCAAGTCGGCCATGATGACCACCGCCGGTGACGTCAAGAACGCCGACGGCAGCCGCAACGGCGACGTTTTTGCCACCGGCGCCGGCCAGGTGGACGTGGCCCGGGTCCTCGATCCCGGCCTGGTCTACGACAACACCGAGGAGGACTACCTGAAGTTCATCCAGGGCACCGGCCTTGACCTGGGCATTCCTGACCTCGGCAGCACCGCGCCGCGGGACATGAACATCGCCTCCTTCGCGCTGGGTGCCCTCACCGGCAAGACGGAGGTCACCCGGACGGTCACTGCTTTGACGCCGGGTGTCTACCGGGCCCGGGCAGATGTTCCCGGCATCAAGGTGACCGTGACGCCGTCGATCCTGAGCTTCAACGCTGCCGGCGAGAAGCGCACCTTCAAGGTCAAGTTCGAGAACACCAGCGCTGCCCTGGGGCAGTTTGCCATGGGCAACCTCATCTGGCAGGGTGCCGGCAAGAATGTGGCATCGCCGGTGGCCGTCCGCCCGCAGTCGGTGGTGGCACCGGCAAACCTGGCGTTTACCTCGGAAGGAGGCCAGGGGCAGGGCGACATTCCGGTGGTTTC
>JBKKDH010000083.1:0-6654 GCA_046708445.1 Arthrobacter sp. | reverse complement strand
CAGGCCCCGCTCAAGGCCGCGGCGTGCCTCTTCATCAAATGCAATGATCTTGGCCATAACGGCAGTAGTCCTTTCGGGACAGACGTTAAGAATGAACCCACTGCAGTGCCCGCGACGGACGATCCTTTACCCGCGGCCTCTGTATGCCTAAGGTTCCGGATCTCACTCCAGCAAGGTATTTCTTTCGCTCCTCGACCGGCGCCTGGGCTCCGGAACCGGCCTGAGCCGGGCGTCGCTTTAGCAGTCGGTACGTAAGAGTGCTAAGACAATAATTAGCACTCCATAGGTGAGAGTGCAAGCGAATAGTCCCTGAAACCAGTGTCTGCGGGGCCTCGTTTCGCTCCCGGCGATCAGCCCGCGGCCCGCCCCACGGATTCACGCCCGCTGAGCTTGGCCCTGTTATCCGCTCCGTAGGTGAACACCATGAAGTTCGCCGACGTGATGTCTCCGCTGGCGTCGAAGCCGATCGGACCGGATTGCCCGTCGTAATTGGCGGCGGCTCCGGTCCGGAGAGAGGACACACAATCCTTGTAGGACGTGCAGGGGGCGGCCTGCTTCGGTTCCGCGCCGGGGGCCGTGCCGCCCGAGACGGCTATCAGGCGCGCGGCTATTGACCGTCCGGCGTCGTCGTCCGCTGCCGCTGCCGCCAGGACGGCCAGCGTCACGGCGTCGTACGTCTCAGCGGCGAAGGAAAGGTCCTTTAGCCCGGGATCGACCGCCAGCAGTCGCGCCTGGAAGTCCGCGGAAGGGAATACGCCGGGCACCACTGCCCGTGCGCCGTCGAGGGCCTTGGACCCCACCCCCGAACCATACTGGGCAAAAGCGCCGTCGCTGAGGATGACTTTACTGCCGGACAGTCCGGCGTTGTTCAGCTCGGCGATGGCGCCCTGGGCGTCGTCCCGCGCAATGAGCACCACCGCATCCGGGGCCGCCTTCCGGGCAGCAGCTGCGGCCTGCCGCGCTTCGCCCGGCTTGAAAGCTGAAGTGCTGGAGGTCTCCAGGCCTGCGTCCTTGGCAGCACTGGCCACCGCTGCGGAAACATCCTTGCCGTAGCTGCTGTCCTGGTGGACGATCGCCAGGCTCTTCGCGCCGCCGTCTTTGGCGAGCTTCACGAGCACCGAAGCCTGGGCGACGTCGGCCGCCGCGGTCCGGAAGTAGTAGCCGCCGCTTTTGTACTTGCTCAGCCCGGCCGCCGAATTGGCCGGTGAGATGAGCGGAATCTTCGCGGCGGAGAGGATGTCAATGGCGGAGGCGGCGTTGCTGGAATCAGTGGGTCCAAGCACGACGTCGGCCTTGGCCGCGGCCAGCTCCTTGGCCTGCGCCCCGGAGTCCCCGGCGGCCTGGGGCAGCAGTTCGATGGCCTTGCCCTTGTGGCCGCCGGTGGTGTTGATCTCCTGCACGGCAAGTTTGGCCGCGGCAAGCTGCGAGTCGCTGAGGAAGGCCCGTGATCCGGTGCTGTCCAGGATCACCCCGACGCGCAGCGTTCCATCGCCCGAGGCTTCAACGGAGTCCAGCCGGGCATTTCCCGCTGCAGCGCCACACCCGGCCAGCGCAAGAAGGAGGGCCGCCGATGCGGGTATGCGGACAAGGGTAGAGCGGAAGCTTGCGGACTTCACTCTGCCGGCCGGACGCTTTCTGCCTGCGGGCCCTTCTCGCCTTCGCCGATTTCAAGCTCCACCCGTTGCCCCTCATCGAGTGCGCGGTACCCCTCGCCCTGAATCGCGGACCAGTGGACAAAGACGTCGTCGCCCGAGCCGTCCACCGTAATAAAGCCGTAGCCCTTTTCAGCGTTGAACCACTTCACGGTTCCCAGTGCCATGATGACCACTCTTTCAGTAGCGTCCGTAAGGCCCACGCCACTGTGTGCCGCTTGTTACGAACCGAAGCCTGAAATCACTCTAGCCAATGGTGCCTGGACGGGCCGAGGCGCAGGGCCGCGTCGGCCTTCAATAGTTATTCAGGTGTAACCCGGTTACTGGAAGCCGGGCCCCAGCACAACCACCAGGGGAACCTGGAATTCGGCGCTGTTGACCATTATCGGAATGTTCAGGAGTTCGGAGAGGGCCTCGGCGTTGGCCTGCTGGGCCGCACCAGCATAGAAGATTACCGACGTCTGCTGGGGTGCGCCGCCCCAGTTTCCTACTTGGCCCAGGGTCCAGCCATCCGCCTGGACGATGGAGCTGACCCTGCCCGCCAGGCCGGCTGTCCCGGCGGCGTTGTAGACCGCAAGGCCCTGGGTCTTGTTCACAGCGGCCGTGGACGCAGTGGCGGAGGGTGTTGCGCTCGGTTCAGGTTCGGCACTCGGCGAGGGCTCGGTGGTGGCGGAGGCCTCCGCAGTTGCGGAAGGTTCAGCGCTGGCGGAGGGACCGGAGGCTGCCTCCGACGGGGCCGGTGACTCCAGGCTGGTGGAGGCCTGCCTGCCGGCCTGGGTGAATCCGAGCTGCGGAAGGATCAGGAAAGAGACCAGGCCAACGGCAAGTGCAACAACGCCCACAGCGAGCAGGGGCCACAGTCGCGGCCTGGACGGCGCCGAAGCTGCGCGGTGGACGCCCTGGCGGGAGGCGGTCTCCGGAACCTTGTCGAATTCATCCCGAGCGTATCTGGTCATGGTGGAACGACATCCTTGTTGATTGTTGCTGATGACTCAGCACGAGCGAAGTTACGCGTCCGAACCCAGGCGACGTGCGGTACGTGCCCGCTGTCGCGACGAACGTAGTCTACGCAATCGCTTGACGAGCATCGGATCGTGCGCGAGCGCATCCTCGGTGTCGATCAGCGCATTAAGCAGCTGGTAGTAGTGCGTAGCTGACAGGTCAAAGAGCTCCCTGATGGCCTGTTCCTTGGCCCCGGCGTATTTCCACCACTGCCGCTCAAGGGCGAGCATCTGCTGCTCCCGTTCGCCCAGCGGCGACTCGCGGAGCGAAAAGTCAGCCAGCAGGAAGCCACGCTCTTCAGGCTCCGGCAGGTGTTCCCGCGCTGGTTCCGCCACGGCACACTCCTTCGCTGAATAAGGGTAAAAGTCTCACCCCCATGTTACGGACGAATAACAGCGTTGTCATTTACGCCGCGTTACGCGGGCAGTCGATCACAGGGAGTGCTGAGACAATGGGGGCGTGTTTGATTCGGAGCCCCTGTTCGAGCTGGAGCCGGAAGCGGCGGAGGCTATCGGTTTTGCCGAGATGGCTGTGCTGCCGCTGGATGAGCTGATGGCCTCCGACTGGGCTGCAGCGCTGGCCCTGGTGGAAGAGGATCTCCGTGCCGTGCTGAGGTTCCTGGCCGACGACGTCGCGGCCGGGCATCAGGTGCTGCCGACGCCGTCGAAGGTCCTCCGCGCGTTCCGGCAGCCGCTGGCTGACGTCAAGGTACTTATCGTCGGGCAGGATCCGTATCCAACCCCGGGGCACGCCGTCGGCCTGTCCTTCGCCGTGGCCCCGGAGACCCGTCCTATCCCGCGCAGCCTGGCCAACATCTACAAGGAACTCGAAGCCGACTTGGGGTTCCCGGCGCGGGTGCACGGCGACCTGGGCGCCTGGGCAGACCAGGGTGTACTGCTCCTGAACCGCGTCATGAGCGTGCGGGCCGGCGCGGCGGGTTCCCACCGCGGAAAGGGCTGGGAGAAAATCACGACGGCGGCAGTCAGCGCGGTGGCTGGGCGGCGGAAGGCGGACGGCAGCAGGTTTCCGCTGGTGGCTGTGCTCTGGGGCAAGGACGCGGAGGCAGTCCGGCCCCTTTTGTCCGGCGCCGCAGTGGTGTCCAGCGCGCACCCGAGCCCGCTGTCGGCGTCGCGCGGTTTCTTCGGTTCCCGGCCGTTCAGCCAGGCCAACGCGCTGCTGAAGGAGCAGGGAAGCCCGGGCGTAACCTGGGAACTCCCTCCGGTTCCTTAGCTTAGGCTTGCCTTATGAGCACCGTTCCCGCCGCCACCAGCGCCACCAAAAAGACCCGTCCCCAGATCAACCTCGCCGTGGTCCGCCGCGAACAGCTGTCGCCGCACATGGTCAGGATCGTTGCCGGCGGCGACGGTTTCGCCGATTACGTCAATAACGATTTTGTTGACCGCTACGTGAAGATCGTGTTTCCCCAGCCGGGCGTTGACTATGCCCTGCCGCTGGACCTGTGGACCATCCGCGAGACCATGCCGCGCGAGCAGTGGCCCTTCACCCGGACCTACACGGTCAGGTGGGTGGACCCCGTGGCACAGGAGCTGGCCATTGATTTTGTGATCCACGGCGATGAAGGGCTGGCCGGCCCGTGGGCCGCATCCGCCCAGCCTGGCGACCCGCTGACCTTCACCGGTCCCGGCGGCGCCTACAACCCTGCCGCCGACGCCGACTGGTATCTTTTCGCCGGCGACGAAGCCGCCCTGCCGGCCATCGCTGCCTCCCTGGAATCCCTGCCGCGGGAGGCGAAGGGCGTGGCGTTCCTTGAGGTGGACAGCGACGCCGACATCCAGCCCCTCACGGCTCCTGCCGGCGTGGAGCTCACCTGGCTCCGCCGTAACGGCGCACCCGCGGGCACCGGCGACCTGCTGGTGTCGGCCGTCGCGAACGCCGGCTGGCCCGCCGCCGGCAAGGTCGACGTCTTTGCCCACGGCGAGCGCGGTTACATGAAGGGCCTGCGCGACGTGTTTTTCGTCCAGCAGCGCCTCGACCGCAAGCAGGTGTCGCTGTCGGGTTACTGGGCCGCGGGCCGGGTCGAGGACGATTTCCAGGCCGAGAAGAAGCTGCCCGTAGGGCAAATTTGATCGGGCAGATCTAGGCCGACACCCAGACCGGCAGCCTTTGCGGGTGGCATCCTAGCGGCGGCGGGCCCGCCGCCGCTCGTTGCTCGCCAGGCTGCGCGTCAACGGCCTGGCGAGGGTGTCACCCAGGACGATACCGCCCGCAGCGCCCAGCACGATGGCGCCGGCGTTGAGCATGCCCCCGGCGCCCAGGAGGATCTCGGATTCCTCGATGGTCAGGACATACATGGACCGGAAGATGGTCAGGCCCGGCAGCAGGATCAGCGCCGCCGGCACGGCAACCACCAGCTGCGGCGCACCCATCTTCAGGGCAACCACCCGCGCCAGCAAGCCGATCACCACGGCGGACAATGCCGGCGAAAACCTGTCGCCGATTCCCAGCGAGCTGGCCCCCAGCAGCACCAGGTACCCGGCGACGCCCACGGCCGCGGTGGGCAGGAGCATCTTCCAGGCCGTCTGTTCGGTGACTCCGATGGCCATGACCGCCAGGGCTATGAAGACCACCAGCACCCACAGGTCGTAAGCGGGGCTGAACGTTTCCGTGACGTCGATTTCCTGCATCCCCGTCATGGAACCGACCACAAACGCGACGGCGATGCCTGCCACAAGCGCCCCGAAAGTCAGCCCGGTGGACAGGAACCTTCCGGCCGCCGTCACCGGAAAGCCGTTGATCGCATCCTGCACCGAGGACACCAAACGGCCCGTGGGCAGCAGCAGCAGGATACCGCCCACCACCACGATGGCCGGCGCGGACGTGAGGTTGAACTGCCACAGGAGCAGCGCCATAAAAGTCACCACAAACGAACACGTTGCGGTGGTGAAGAAATCAGGCACGCGCCAGCGGCCCAGCTGGCGCGACAGCAGGCTCACACCGATGTTGACCACAAAGGCGATGGCCGACGACACGGGACCGCCGCCCAGGACACCAACAAAGGCCGCTGCAAAGACGCCGAAGGCCACCGTCACCATCCAACGCGGGAACGGCTTGGGGCTGGTGATGGCCTCATCGAGCCGGCGGATTGCCTCGTCCCGGCCCACTCCCCCGGCCACGATGTCCGTGACAAGCTGGTGGACTTTGGCCAGCCCGGCGTAGTTGTTGGTCCAGGACCGCACCACGCGCAGCAGGGCGATGGGCGTCTGGTCCTTGGGCGCGTAGTTGATTCCGACCGACTGGTTCGTGATGTCCACTTCGATGTTCTTCAGCCCCAGGGCTGCCGTCACGGCGATGATGCTCGTCTCGACTTCCAGGGCGCCGGCACCGTACCGGAACATGGTTTCGGCCAGGTGCAGGGCAAAATCCAGGGTCTTCCGGGCGGAAGTGTCCACGCCTCCCACCTGGATCATGGGGTTGGCGTAGGGGCTGCCGGCGAGCCTGTCCACGATACTCAGCGGCGCCGTCGGCGGGTTCTCCCCCTGGACCAGGCGCCGGAGCATCCGCTTTGCCGCGGCGTTCTGCCGGAGCTGGGAGGGGGAAAGCGGCTCGGTCTTGGGCAGGCCGTCAGTCGGTGGCCTGGTCCGGCGATCCTCGGGTCGATCTGTCACGCTGGTCCTCCTCCCGGGGGTGAATCGTGGTGATTAGGCAGTGTTTTCAGCAGGTGCCGTGTCTTCGGCCGAAGCCTGGCGTTTCAGCGAGAGTCGGCCCAGCAGGGTGCGGGCAGCTGAGACCGCGGCCCGGGCGAGGCGGTTCGCCTGAAAAACCACCGGCCGGACGGGCATCACGAAGTCTCCCAACAGCTGGACCACCTCGCCGCCGAACCCCTTCTTGAAGGCGTAGCCGCCGTGGCCTTCCTCGTCCTGTCCCTGGATGCCGAAGGTGCCGTAGAAGTTGTAGCGGCTGTAGCCGTTTTCCAGCGCGTGGAGCATCATGCCCCAGTAAAGGGAAGTGGCTCCGTTGAAGTAGATGTAGTCCTGTTTGG
>JBKKDH010000082.1:0-14135 GCA_046708445.1 Arthrobacter sp. | reverse complement strand
CCACTGAACCCACCACGTTCGCCATCGGCACCGAAATCAATATGGTCAACCGGCTCGCCGCCGAGTACCCCCAGCACACCATCTTCTGCCTGGACCCGGTGATCTGCCCCTGCTCCACGATGTACCGGATCCACCCCGGCTACCTCGCCTGGGTGCTGGAGGAGCTCGTGGCAGGCCGGGTAGTCAACCGCATCACCGTCGCGGACGCCGTGCAGGCGAACGCCAGGACAGCGCTCGAGCGTATGCTCGCCGCCAGGCCGTAATGACCGGCATCCCGGCCGTCCAACAGACCCCGGCTGCTGCTGACCGCAGTGCAGCCCCCCAGCGGCTGATCGTCGTCGGAAGCGGCATCGCCGGCCTGTACGCCGCACTCCTGGCGGCGGACGCGGGCGCCGATGTAGTGGTGCTGACCAAGGGTGCGCTCGCGGACAGCAACACGTTCTACGCGCAGGGCGGGATCTCAGCGGTGCTGGACGAACCTGCGCCGGGCGACACCGTGGCGGCCCACATCGCAGACACCCTCACCGCGGGCGCCGGGCACTGCCATGACGAGGCTGTCCGCGTGCTCTGCACTGAGGCACGGCACGACATTGCTGGCCTGGTGCGGTTCGGTGTGCGTTTCGACCAGGACCACGACGGCGGGCCCGCTCTCGGCCTCGAAGCCGCCCATTCCGCTCCGCGGATCCTGCACGCCGGCGGCGATGCCACCGGAGCGGGGGTGGTCCACGCCCTGATCAACGCCGTGCTGTCGCAGCAGGCAGCCGGCAAGATCAGGCTTGTCGGGCATGCCCTGGCCACCGAACTGGTGAAGGACCGCGACACCGTGTGCGGTGTCAGGTATCTCCATGGTGGCCGGAGCCTGAGCGTGCAGGGAGATGCTGTGCTGCTGGCAACGGGCGGCGCCGGCCAGCTGTTTGCCCAAACCACCAACCCGGCCGTGGCAACCGCCGACGGACTGGCCCTCGCATGGCGTGCCGGCGCCGCCGTGGCCGACCTTGAATTCTTCCAGTTCCACCCCACCTGCCTGGTTCCGGCCCAAACGGCTGCGGACGCGGACCCGCTGCTCATCTCGGAGGCCGTCCGCGGTGAAGGCGCCATCCTGCTGGACGCCCTGGGCAGGCGCTTTATGCCCGAATACCATCCGGACGCCGAACTGGCGCCCCGCGACGTCGTGTCCCGCAGCATCGCACTCCACCTGGCCAAGCTCGGGGATCCCAACGGCCACGTGTACCTCGACGCGACCGTCATCGAGCAGGCAAAAGGCAGTGGCTTCCTGGCCCGGAGGTTCCCGACCCTCAGCCAGCGCACCCGCGAAGCCGGCATCGACTGGACCCGGCAGCTTGTCCCCGTAGCCCCCGCGGCCCACTACTGGATGGGCGGCGTCGCCACCGACCTCCACGCCAGAACCTCAGTCCCCGGGCTCTATGCGGCCGGCGAAGTCGCGTGCACCGGCGTCCAGGGTGCGAACAGGCTCGCCAGCAATTCGCTGCTGGAGGGTCTTGTCTTTGGCCGGCGGGCTGTCGAAGCGTTTCTGGATGGCAGCTCCGCAGGTCCCTCGGCGCCTGCACTCGCGCCTCGCACCGGCGACCGCCTCGCAGGCTCGGCGGCCGGTGCGGACGCTCACGCAACAACGGCGCTGTCGGGACCTCCAGAGCTGCCCCATGGGTTGGACGGGACACATCCCGTGCCCTTTTCCCGTGACGCGCTGCGGCGGTTGATGACTGCTAAAGCCGGGGTGCTTCGGAATGGGGTGCTGTTGCACGAGGCGGGGGGCGTGCTTGCCGCGTGGGCCGGCGTCGTCCGTCCTGAACTGGTTCCCGTTGACGGGGACCCGCGGGCGCAGGAGGATGCCAACCTGTTGCTGGCCGCGCGGCTGCTCGTGGCGGCGGCGTGGAAACGCACCGAATCCCTGGGCGCCCACTATCGGAGCGACAGCCCTGCCGAAGCCGCCGACCTCCGCGAAGAACTTGAAGAGACCTATACCCGCCCGAAAGCGAGCCTTGTCCATGACTGAATCCTCCGTGTTTGACCTGGCCCTTCCCACGGCGCCTGTGCGGGAGATCCTGGAGCGGGCGTTCGCCGAGGACGCGCCTGCCGGTGATATCACCTCGCAGCTGCTGATCCCTGCGGAGGCCAGGGCCAGTGCCGTCCTGAACGCGCGCGTGCCCGGCGTCTTCAGCGGCGCCACCGTGTTCCGGGATGCCATGCTGCTCATTGACCCGGACACCGACGTCGAGCTGCTGCTCGCCGACGGTGAGGCGTTCGACGCCGGCACGCACCTTGCACGGGTCAGCGGCCGGGCACGCTCGGTGCTGCTCGCTGAACGCGTCGCCCTGAACCTGGTGCAGCGCATGTCAGCCATTGCCACCAAAACGGCTGAATTCGTGAAGCTCACGGAGGGCACCCCTGCGCGGATCACCGATACGAGGAAGACCACTCCTGGGCTGCGCGTCCTGGAACGCTTTGCCGTCCGGTGCGGGGGAGGGGCGAACCACCGGTACAGCCTGTCCGACGCCGTCCTGGCCAAGGACAACCACCTGGCGGTGATGACCGGCGGTGACCCGGCCAAACTGACCGGGCTCCTGGCGGCCGCCAAAGCCCAGCTCGGCCACACCACGCATTTTGAGGTGGAAGTGGACAGCATTGACCAGATCGAACCTGTCCTGGCGGCCGGGGTGGACACCATCATGCTGGACAACTTCACCGTGGAGGAACTGCGCGCCGGCGTGGCACTGGTGGGCGGCCGCGCCCGCGTGGAGGCCAGCGGCAACGTCAACCTGCAGACCGTGGCCGGAATCGCCGCCACCGGCGTGGATGTCATTTCCATCGGCGGGCTGACCCACAGCGTCGCGGCACTGGACCTGGGCCTGGACGTTGAGCTTAGCGTCGGATGAGCGCACCGTGATTTTCCTTGACGCCGCCGCCACCACCCCCGTCCGCCGGGAAGTGCTGGATGCGATGTGGCCCTACCTGACCGGCGAATTCGGCAACCCCTCGAGCCATCATTCGCTGGGGGAGGCAGCCGCCGCGGCGCTCGCGGACGCACGTGCCGCCGTCGCCACTGTCCTGGGCTGCCGGGCCGGAGAGGTGACCTTCACCTCGGGCGGTACGGAGGCGGACAACCTTGCCGTGAAGGGCATTGCCCTGGCGCGGCAGGCAGCAGATCCGCGGTTCAACCGTGTGGTGGTCAGCGCCATCGAACACCCCGCCGTGGAGGAGTCAGCACGCTACCTTGAGCGGTTCCATGGATTCGCCGTCGACGTGGTTCCCGTTGACCGGGCAGGGCGTGTGACGCCGGAGGCGCTCGCCGCAATGCTTGGCCCGGAGACCGCCGTGGTCAGCGTGATGTACGCCAACAATGAAGTGGGCACCGTCCAGCCCATTGCCGAATTGGCGGCCCTGGCGCGGGCACAAGGCATCCCTTTCCACACCGACGCCGTCCAGGCCGCAGGCTGGCTGCGCCTGGACGTCAAGGCGCTGGACGTGGACGCACTCAGCATTTCAGGCCACAAGCTCGGGGCGCCGAAGGGCTGCGGCGTGCTCTACGTCCGCGGCCGAACCAGGATTGAGCCGCTGGTGCACGGCGGCGGACAGGAACGCGGGCGCCGCTCGGGCACCGAGAACGTGGCCGGAGCCGTCGGGCTGGCCACGGCCCTCACCCTGGCCCAACGGGACCAGGCCGCCATGGGCCCGCGGGTGACGGAACTGCGTGATGGCTTCGTGGCCGCGGTGCTCGGAGGCGTGCCCGGGGCTTTCCTGACCGGCCATCCCACCGGGCGGCTGCCGTCCGTTGCGTCCTTCTGTTTCCCAGGCACCAGCGGGGAGTCTGTCCTTCTCGAACTGGAACGGCAGGGTGTGGTGTGCTCCAGCGGGTCGGCATGCGCAGCCGGCTCGGACGCGCCGTCACCGGTTCTGACCGCGCTGGGCATCCCCGCCGAGGTGGCGCAGACGGCGGTACGGTTCAGTTTTGATTCATCCGTCGGTGCCGCGGACCTGGAGGCCGCCGCCCGGGCCGTGCTGGCCGCCGTCGCGAGCGTCCGGACCCTCGGCCGGGCTTAACGCGCGCCGCCACTGACTCGGGAGCTAGATGTGCCTGGCGCGGCGGAAGATCCAGTGCCGGAGCATGGTGAAGCGGACAGCCGTGGCCAGGAATCCGGACAGCGTGGTGGTCCAGAGTTCGTCGGCAACGGTGGCTTCGGGCTTCAGCCAGTGCAGGACGCCCAGGCTGCTGCCGGTGATGAACAGGGCCACGGCAATAACGATGAGACCGTGAAGGTGGTCCCGTGCCATCCGGCGCTGCCCGGTGATCTTGAACGTGAGCCTGCGGTTCAGGGCCGTGTTCAGAAAGGACGTGGCCACCAGCGCCGCGGCATTGGCCAGCTGCGGACCCAGCCAGGGGCGCAACAGTGCGTAGAGCCCCAGCGAAGCGGCCGTGCAGACGATGCCCACTCCCGTGAAGCGGATGAGCTGGCGGACTACCGGGAACCGCAGGATCCCCCGGTAATGCCTGGTGGTAGGAGCCCGACGGCTTTCGTGGACGCCTGGCTGCTGCGTCAGCTGGGCGGCGGGCGCGGCAGGGGAATCCATGGGTCAAGCCTGACACATCAGGCCTCGGATCTCTCCCAGGACGCTGCCTTTACCGGGTTGGTGAGTTCGCCGATGCCTTCCACCCGGCAGGTGACCGTATCGCCGGGGGCGATGGGCGCGCACTCTGCCGGGAATCCGGTGAGAACCAGGTCTCCCGGGTGCAGGGTCATGAAGGATGTGAGGTAAACCAGTATTTCGTCGACCTTCCAGCCCAGGTCCGCGCTGCTGGCGGCCCGCAGTGCCTCGCCATTGTGGACGATGCTGATGGCAACATCGGAGTCGTCCAGAGTAGTGACGATCCACGGTCCCGCCGGCGTGAACGTGTCCTGGCTTTTCGCGCTGATCCAAAGCTCGTCCGACTTTTGCAGGTCCCGGGAGGTTACGTCGTTGCCGATGGTGAATCCCAGCACGGCGCTGCGCGCATTGTCCGGAGTCAGTCCCCGCACCTTGCGGCCGATGACGATGGCCAGTTCCGCTTCGGGGTCCACGTGCCCGGCATCCGTTGCCAGCTCGATGGTGTCACCTGGCCCGATCACGCTGGTGGCCGCCTTGTGGAATGCCTGCGGCGGCAGGTCACGGCCCGCCTTGCCCGTGTTGTGGGCCATCCCCAGCACATTGGCCGGAACGCTGGGGGCAAGGAACTCGAAGCCCTCCTGGTGCACCCGGTCTCCGGTCTCCCATCCCGGGCGCGGAGGACTGGCCTCGTTGGCCGGGGAACCCGCGAACGGAGTGTCCACCACAGTCCACGTTGCGCCGGCGTCGCTGGCGAAGTCGGCAGCGCTGTTGGCTACAAAGAACTGCTCGCCTGGTGTGGCGGGGGAGAGCGGGCGGACGCGGGCCAGGCGGAGCGGGGTGGTCATGGCATTCCTTGAGAGACGTGCGACGGCGGCAGGCGTCTGTTGCTGGACGGTCCGGTCAGTACAGTTCCCCGGCGGGGATCTCGACGGCGAGACGGTTTGAGGGGCCGGGCAGCGGGCACGCCCATGCCTCGTTGTAGGCGCAGGAAGGGTTGTACGCGAAGTTGAAGTCAAGGACAAATTCCGCGCCGGGTCCGCTGCCGTGCACACCGTGGAAGGCGCCCTTGATGGTGTCGATCAGGTAGCGGCCCGCACCGTAGCTGCCACCCGGCTGCCCGGCCGTTGCGTCCCGGAACGGCACAAAGATGCCGCCGCCGTACCCCTGAAGCTTCCAGACTGCCAGCTGCCCCATCTCAGGTAGGTCGAACGTGCCCAGGCGGACAAAATTGACCACGCCGTCGGTCGCGGTTTCAACCGACATTTCCCGTCCCGCGCCCTCCTTGGTCAGCGGCACATGGAACCGGTAAATGGGATCGTAGTCCGCCGTCCTGAGTCCGGAGAAGCTTGCCTTGTCCTGAGCGGTCAGCGCAGACGCGGGATGGGTGGCGAACATCCGGTCGCGTTCGTGCCGCCAATATGAATGGGCCTCTGCAGGGCTTTCCACCGAAATTTTCCGGACTGTCTCATACAAAGCGAACGTCCGCAGGCGCCAATCTGCAATGTCGATGGCGGAGATGTCCGCCAGGCCGTCTTCCGCCACGCCATACTGCTCTTCCGCCATAGCCACCAGCCTAGCCCCTCGGAGCGCGCTTCCATCGCGGCAGCGGCACCCGGCGCTACGCTGGCTGCATGACGCGCAAGAGGACAGTGTTTGGCTTTCGGATCATGGCTCTGCTGGTGTGCGGCGGCCTGGCCGCCGGGTGCAACGCACCAGGCCAGGCTGCGCCGTCCTGGACCGCGCAGCCGGAGGCGTCCGCGTCAACTTCTGCCCCGACCGGAACGGTCACGCCGTCGGGTGATCCGACGGCGCCCCAGGAGTCCGGCTCCCCGTCGCCTGGGGCGGCGGCAACGTCAGCTGCGTGGAAGACCTTCTCGGATGCCGGCAAGACAGTGAGCTTTGGGCTGCCGGAGGAATGGATCGCACAGTCCGTGACCCCTGAGGAAGGGACGCTGGCCGGTGCGCTGAAGGTGGAGGTAAAGAAGCCGGACGGTACCGTTGTTGCCGCGCTGCGGACGGGACTGCCGCCGTCGGCCCCGGAATGCGCGGAGGCGGCGCGCCGGCCCTACACCGTGATCAGCAGCGTGCCCGTGGACCTCCCGGCGCTGACAGGCGACGGGACCATCGCCCCGCACGTGGTGTTCAGGGTGATCCAGAGCTACCGCTATTTCGGGTCTTTCGGGATCACGAACATCGTGGGCGGTGCTGACGGCCAGGCGTGTGAACTGCGCAATGTGGTCCGCGGTCCGGCCGGCAAGGGCGACTACTCCTTCGGGGACCTGCCGGTGCTCAAGGCGTTCGCGCCTGATGAAAAGGTTGCACCGGCCAAGGCTTTTGACACCCTGGACCAGGCGGCAAAGTACGTGGACGAGGGGACCGAATTCGCCAATGTCCAACGGATGCTAATGTCTCTGGAGATCAACAACTAGTCCTGCCGCCGGCCAACCCCCGCCGGTCCGGGCGGAGACTGCCCAGCCACTTCCTCACACCCCGGAGATCCATGGACCGCTCTGTTTCCGCACGCCTGGTTTTCAGGACCGTAGCCGACACCAAGGTTGCGCTGGCTATCTCAGTAGCCAGGAATCCCGGCTATAGCTCGTTCGAGGAATCCCTGTCAGTCACGGCGGACGGTGCGCGGGTTCCGCTGACGGAACTGTCCGACCACCACGGCGGCAGGATCCACTACATGGAGTTCCCGGACCCGGCGGAGGTGACTGTTGAGTATTCGGCGTCGGTGGGCGGCCACGCCACACCGGAGGACGCGCCGCTGGAGGACCTTATCCGCTACGTTCGCCCCAGCCGTTACGCCGAGTCGGACCGGCTCCTGCCCACCGCCTATGCCGAATTCGGCGGACTCCACGGCGAGGAGCTGCTGCAGGCAGTGCGGAACTGGGTCTACGGCGAACTGAGGTATATCAGCGGATCGTCGCGCGGGACCGACGGGGCGGTGGAGACACTCCTGCACCGCCGCGGCGTTTGCCGGGATTTCGCCCACCTTGCCATCGCGCTGCTGCGGTCCAAGGACATTCCCGCGCGGCTGACGGCTGTCTATGCACCGGGACTGAGCCCGATGGACTTCCACGCTGTGGCCGAGGGCCACATCAACGGTGCTTGGCACGTCATCGACCCCACGGGGCTGGCCCCGCGGGAATCGATGCTTAGGATTACGGCAGGCCGCGATTCCGCCGATACGGCTTTCCTCTCCACGGTCGGCGGCAGCCTCACCCTGAACCAGATGCGCGTCACCGCCGTCGTGGACGGCAACCTGCCCGTTGAGGATCCGGCCAAGCTCGTGGTGCTGCGCTAGCCGGCAGGAGACCCGGCACCTGGTCACGGAGTGCCGGGTCTCCTGAACCACCGCCTAGTGGCGTGCGCCTACGGAATGGCGCAGCTTCTCGGTGAGCCGCCTCAGTTCCTTCTGCTCGGCCGCGGTCAGGGCCGGACCAAGGAGCCCGGAGATGTCCCGGACGTGTTCCCGGCCAATGTCCTTTTGCAGCTCGGTGCCGGCTTCGGTCAGCTTCAGCAGCACTCCACGGCCGTCGTCCGGGGCCGGCATCCGTGCCACCAGTCCGCGCTTTTCCAGCCGCTCCACCAGCCTGCTGAGGCTGGACTGGCTGAGCAGGACGTTGTCGTTGAGCTCGTTAAGCCGCAGCCAGCCGGACGGACAGCGTGAAAGCGTGAACAGGACGTCATACTCATTCAGCGCCACTTTCCTGAAGGCGGGCCCGGCCTGGAGCTTGCGCATGACCGCCACCTGGGCCCGGAACAGGGACTCCCAGGTTTCCGCGGCCAGCCGGACCGGTGATTCGCCGTCGGTTGCCATCACGCCTCCGAAGGGCTTGTCTCGGTGCTCTGCGAAGCCAGCAGCGCGGCAACCCGGCCGGCGTGCGTGGGCGGCTCCGGGACGTGCGCGGGCTTGAGGGCAGCGTACTCCTTGCGCAGGACCGGCAGGACCTCCTCGCCGAACAGGTCAAGCTGTTCGAGCACGGTCTTCAGCGGCAGGCCGGCATGGTCGATCAGGAACAGCTGGCGCTGGTAGTCGCCGAAGTACTCGCGGAAGGTCAGGGTCTTCTCGATGACTTCCTGCGGGCTGCCCACCGTGAGCGGGGTCTGCGAGGTGAAGTCCTCCAGCGACGGGCCGTGCCCGTAGACCGGCGCGTTGTCGAAGTACGGGCGGAACTCCTTGACCGCATCCTGGGAGTTCTTCCGCATAAAGAACTGGCCGCCCAGCCCCACGATCGCCTGGTCCGCCTTGCCGTGTCCGTAGTGCTCGTAGCGTTCGCGGTAGAGGCCGATCAGCTGCTGGTAGTGCTCCTTGGGCCAGAAGATGTTGTTCGCGAAGAACCCATCACCGTAGTATGCGGCGACCTCGGCGATCTGCGGCGTGCGGATGGAACCGTGCCACACGAACGGGGCGACGCCGTCGAGCGGGCGGGGTGTGGACGTGAAGTTCTGCAGCGGGGTCCGGAACTTGCCGGACCAGTTCACGGTGTCCTCGTCCCACAGCCGGCGCAGCAGGCTGTAGTTCTCGACGGCCAGTTCCACGCCGTCCTGGATGTTCTTGCCAAACCAGGGGTAGACGGGGGCTGTGTTGCCACGGCCCAGTACCAGGTCCACGCGCCCGTCGGACAGATGCTGGAGCATCGCGAAGTCCTCGGCGATCTTGACCGGGTCATTCGTGGTGATCAGGGTTGTGGCAGTGGAGAGCGTGATCCGCTCGGTCTGCGCCGCAATGTACGCGAGGGTGGTGGTGGGGGAGGACGAGAAGAACGGGCGGTTGTGGTGCTCGCCGATGGCGTAGACATCCATGCCGATTTCCTCGACCTTTTTCGCGATGGCCACGGAGGCCTTAATGCGCTCATTCTCCGTGGGGGTCTGTCCCGAGGTGGGGTCAGTGGTGATGTCGCTGACGCTGAATACGCCGATCTGCATGATGTGCCTTCCGTTCTGGATGTCCGTGGTGGCCTATCACCACTATACCCGATTTAGATGCATATGCATCTATCGACGGATATAACGCATCCCAGGCAGGGTTATTCCCTGGTTGCCTGCGGCGGCTTTAGCCCGGCTCTCCCGGCGCCGCGCGCCGGCCGCTGACCTTGGGAACCATCCCGGTGGTCCAGTCACGGAACTCGTCGTCGACGTCGCTCGCGGGGCCCAGTTCCGGACGCTCGTGCAGCGACCGGAGCAGCGCCTTCTTCTCGCGGCGCCCCTCCACCAGGCGGTAAAGTACCGGCACCAGGACCAGCGTGAGGGCTGTGGAGGAGACCAGCCCGCCGATCACGACGACGGCGAGCGGCTGGGAGATGAACCCGCCGCCGCCTGTCAGGCCCAGCGCCATCGGCGTCAGTGCGAACACCGTGGCCAGTGCGGTCATCAGGATGGGGCGCAGGCGTTGGCGGGCGCCGTGGGTGATGGCGTCCGGCACGGACATCCCCGGCCGGCCGTCGCTGGGCTTCCGGTACTGATTGATCAGGTCGATCAGCACGATGGCGTTGGTCACCACAATCCCCACCAGCATCAGCATGCCGATCAGCGACGGCAGGCCCAAAGGCACGCCGGTCACCAGCAGCAGCCCGACGGCGCCGGTCGCCGCGAACGGGACGGATACGAGCAGGATCAGCGGCTGGACGAGGGATTTGAAGGTGGCCACCATGATCACGTACACAATGGCGATGGCGGCCAGCAGGGCCAGCCCAAGCTGCCGGAAGGACTCTGCCTGCTGGGTGGTGGCCCCGCCCAGGGTGGCCGTGACCCCGGCCGGTAGCTGAACGTCATCCAGGCGGGCCTGGACTTCGGTACTCACCGCCCCAAGGTTGGAGCCCGACGGCGTCAGGGAGACTTTCGCCGTCCGTTGTCCATTGCTGGCGGTGATGGAGATCGGGACCTCCACCTGGTCCACGGCGGCGATGCTGCCCAAGGTGGCCCGTCCGCCCGGAAGCGGGATGTTGCGTACGGCCTCTATGCTGGTGAATCGCGTTCCCTCGCCGATCTGCACGGGGAAGTCGTCAGTTTCAATCCGCACCGTCCCTGCCGGGACCGGACTGATGGTGGAGGCGAGCACGCCGGCCACCTGTTGCTCGTTCAGTCCCGCCGCCACGGCCTTGGCGCGGTCAACCTTGACTTGGACAACGTTCTGGCTGGCCGCCAGGTTGGTGGCCACCTCACTGGTGCCCGGTACTCCGCTCATCGCCTCCACCATCGCGTCGCTGGCGGTGCGGAGGTCGGCGGACGTGGCGGCCCGCAGGGTGATATCCACTGTGGATGATGTGCCGAAGCCACCCTGCTGCGTGCCCACGGAGATCTTGCCGGCGTCCGGGACGTCAGCGAGCTGACTGCGGACTTTCTCCTGCAGATCCGCCTGGTCCGCTTTTTCATCCGTGACCACGGTGAAGGTCGAATTGGACGCGCCGGAGGATATCAGCGCGGCGAAGCCTGCCTGGGCATTGCCGGAAGTGACCTGAACGGTCTTGATGCCGTCAATGTCGCGCAGCACCCCTTCCACCCGTACGGCGGCTGCACTGGTCTCGGCGAGGCTGGTGCCGCCCGGCAGTACCTGGCGCACTGTGAGGCTGTTTTGTCCGGACTGGCCCAGCAGGTCAGTGGCCAGCAATGGGGTCATGGCGCCCGTGGCCACAAGCACCAGCCCGGCGGCGATCAGTGTCACCACCGGATGCTTTTGGGTTTTGGTCAGGATGGGCAGGTAGCCCCGCTGCAGCAGGCTCTTCTGCTCGGCTTCGAGCGCCCTGGCCCTGACGGCCGCGGCGGCCTCGCGTGCGGCGGCGGACCCGGGGGCAGCGGCCGACGGGGACTTCAGGAACCAATAGGCGAGTACGGGAACAATGGTCAGCGACACCAGCAGGGACGCCAGCAGTGCCATCGTGACGGTGAGCGCGAACGGGCGGAAAAGCTCACCGGCGAGTTCGCCAACGAACGCGATGGGAAGGAAGACGGCCACCGTGGTCAGCGTTGAGGCGGTAATCGCCCCTGCCACTTCCCGGATGGCCGTCAGGATGGCGGTGACTTTGTCCTCACCGTAGGCGAGGTGCCGTTTGATGTTCTCGATCACCACAATGGAGTCGTCCACTACGCGGCCGATAGCGATGGTCAGGGCACCCAGCGTCAGGATGTTCAGTGAGTAGCCCGTCGCGGACAGCCCGATGAAGGTGATGAGCAGTGACAGCGGGATGGACACTGCTGTCACCAACGTGGAGCGGGTGGACATCAGGAACACCAGGATCACGGCGACGGCGAAGCCCAGGCCCAGCAGGCCCTCGGTGGTCAGGTCCTTGATGGATTTCTCGATGAAAGGCGCCTGGTCGAACACCGGCGTGAACGTGGCGTTGGAGCCCAGCTCCGCCTCAAGGTCGCCGAGGATGCCGGCCACGGCATGGGAAATGCCCACCGTGTCACCCTCGGGCTTCTTGGTGACGGAAACAGCCAGCGTTTCCTTGCCGTCCGTGCGGGTAATGGACGTGCGTTCGTCGTCCTTGAGCGACACGTCCGCCACGGAGCCGATGGTGGCGGGCTCCTTCGTGCCGGCAAGCGGCAGGGCCTTGACAGCATCGAGGGAGTCCACCGGGCTGCCGATCTGTAGGGAGAGTGTCTTATCCTCTTCCTCAATGGTTCCGGCCGGAACCAGCGCCCCGTTGTTGGACAGGGCATCGCGAATCGCCGGGATCGTTGCCCCGCTGGACGCCATGGCGTCCGCGCGTGGCAGGATCTGGATGTGCTGGCTGGCGCCGCCTGTCACATCGGCGCTGCGGACGCCGTCGATCTTCTGCAGCCGGGGGATGCTGAGCCGCTGCAGGTCGGCATTAAGCTCACTCAGTGATTTGTCGGAGGAAACCGCGAGGAACACGATGGGGAAGTCGCTGATGCTGCCCGCGATGGCCTGCGGCTGGACGTCCTCCGGCAGCTGGCGTTTGGCGTTGGAGATAGCCCGGTCGATCTGGTTCCGCGCACGGTCCAGGTTGGAGCCGTAGGTGAACGTCATTGAGATCTGCGAGACACCCGTGCGGGACGTTGACGACGTCGACTCCAGCCCTTCGACGCCGTTCAGCGCCTTCTCCAGCGGCTCACTGACCTGCTTGTCCACCACCTCCGGCGAGGCCCCGGGCATCGCCGACAGCACCGTGATCTGCGGGAACTCGATGGACGGGATCAGTTCCTGCTTCAGCGAAGACATGGTGATCACCCCGAACACCGACGCGAAGACGGTGATCAGGGCGATCAAAGCCCGGTTTGCCAGAGAAAGTTGTGCCAGCCGGAACATCGCATGGTCTCCTGACGGGGTTGGCGGACAGATGCGGACGTTGAACTGCCCGCCGACCCCGGCAGGGTCAGCGGGTCGCTGAAACGCTCTCCAGCTGGAGGGCCGTGGCGGTTGCCTTCTCAAGTTCCGCGGCGAGCTCCGGGTTGCTGTCCAGCTTGGTTCCGTAGCCGGGCATCATGTCCTTGAGCTTCCCCTGCCAGCCCTTGAAGTTCTTGGGGAAGGCCTTCTGCAGCAGTTCGATCATGATGGGCACGGCGGTGGAAGCTCCGGGTGAGGCGCCCAGGAGCGCCCCGATGGAGCCGTCACGTCCGGCGATGACTTCCGTGCCGAACTGCAGCACGCCGCCCTTCTTTGGGTCCTTCTTAATGATCTGTACACGCTGGCCGGCGGTGATCAGTTCCCAGTCGCCGTCCTTGGCCTCGGGGTAGTACTCGCGGAGCGCCTCCACCTTGTCGCCGTGGCGCTTGGCCACCTCCTTCACGAGGTAGGCCGTCAGGTCCATGTTGTCCTTGGCCACGGCGAGCATCGGAATGATGTTGCTGGGCCGGATGGACAGCGGCAGGTCCAGGTAGGAGCCGTTCTTCAGGAAATTCGTGGAGAAACCCGCGTACGGGCCGAACAGCAGGGAGCGTTTGCCATCGACGTAGCGCGTGTCCAGGTGCGGCACGGACATGGGCGGAGCGCCCACGGAGGCCTGGCCGTAGACCTTGGCGCTGTGCTGGGCCGCGAGCTTCTGGTCGGTGCAGCGGAAGAACTGGCCGGAGACCGGGAAGCCGCCGAAACCCTTGCTTTCCGGGATGCCCGAGGCCTGCAGCAGGTGCAGTGCGCCGCCGCCGGCACCCACAAACACAAACTTGGCGTGGATCCTGCTGTGTTCCCCGGAAGCCGGGTATTTGAGCGACAGGTCCCAGCCGCCGTCGGACGCCCTGGAGATCCCGGTTACGTCGTGGCCGTAGTTGATGTCGACGCCGTTGTTCCCGAGGTAGGTGGTCAGCTCGCGGGTGAGTGCCCCAAAGTCGACGTCGGTTCCTTCCGCTGCCCTGGTGGCGGCGATGCGCTGCTTCGGGTCGCGGCCCTTGACGATCAGCGGGGCCCATTTGGCGATCTGGGCGTGGTTCTCGGAGTACTCCATGCTGCGGAACAGCGGGTGCGGCTTCAGTGCCTCGTACCGGGTCCGCAGGAACTTGGTGTTGTCCTCGCCAATGACGAAGCTCATGTGCGGGACGGTGTTGATGAAGCCCTTGGGCGAGCCGATCAG
>JBKKDH010000081.1:0-4009 GCA_046708445.1 Arthrobacter sp. | reverse complement strand
CCTGCCCCGGCGGCATGGAGGACGAATCGACGCTGTGGCAGGACCTGACCGACCGGGTGAGCATGGTCGACGCGGCGTAGCCGAGCTGCAACACACGGTCAGGGGACGCACGCCTTCGCGGGTTTCGGCGTCGCCTGGCCGTTCGGCGTTTACCTTCTTAACTTCGTACGACGGCGGCACGCGCCGCCGCCGTACGTCCGCCTTCGAATCTGGCTAAATATCGGCCAGCAGCCCTCGTGGATTTTCGATGGCATTTGCCACGAACCGCAGGAATCCGGCAGCTGTCCCGCCGTCGCACACGCGGTGGTCGAAGGTGAGGGTCAGCTCGGTCACTTTCCGGACGGCGAGATCACCGTTCACCACCCATGGCTTGTCGATGATCCTGCCCACGCCAAGGATGGCCACCTCCGGGTGGTTGATGATCGCCGCGGACCCGTCCACGCCGAACACCCCATAGTTGTTGAGCGTGAAGGTTCCGCTCCCCAGTTCGCTAGGTGTTGCCTTGCCCTGGCGGGCCACGTCCGTGAGCCGGCGGATCTCCGCGTCCAGCTCCCGGGCACTGAGCTTTTCAGCCCCGCGGACGGACGGCACCACGAGGCCGCGGTCGGTCTGGGCGGCGATGCCGAGGTTGATCCCGTCGAACCCCACGATCTCCTGGGAGCCGTCCGCCGCAGTTTCAATCCTCGTGTTCAGCTCCGGGTACTTCTTCAGCCCCGCGGTGACGAAACGGGCAATAAACGCGAGCAGGCCCGGCGCCTCGGCCCCACTTGCCTTGATCCCCTTCCGAAGCTCCACCAGTGCGGTGGCATCGACGTCCACCCATACCGTTGCTTCCGGGATTTCGGACCGGCTGCGCGCCATGTTCGCGGCGACAGCCTTGCGGACTCCCCTGACCGGCGTACGGGCGGAGATTCCCAACCCGGTCCGTGCGTCCAGTGCACCCAACTCTTCAGCAGGTTGAACCACCGGTGCATCGGTGGTTGAGCGTGTCGAAACCGCCGGCGGTTCTACCGTCCGGATGGCAGCCTCAACGTCCTTGCGCATAATCAATCCGCTATCCCCCGAGCCATGGAGCTCGCCGAGGTCAACACCGTGTTCCCGCGCCATCCGCCGGACCAGCGGGGAGATCACTGCGCCAAGCTTGCCCGGAACGCGGGTCCGCAGGAGCGACGGGTCCTCGACGGGATCGGTTTCAACAGGTTCCGCTACCGCGACGGATGCTTTAGGTGGGCGAGTGCGGCGGGCTACTCCGTGGCCTCCCGGAGTGCCGTATCCAATCAACACATTCCCTGACCCGGCCTTCTCCTCCTCTCGGTACGCCTCTGCCTCCGCATGCGCCGGTTCAGTGGCAGCGGCGGCTTCTCCCAATTCGGTTTCGACAGGCTCAACCACCGGTCCGGCGGGGGCGGCATCATCCGCGGCGGTACCCACAGGCGTCACCGAGATCAGCGGCTTGCCCACATCAAGTGTCTCGCCGGGCTGACCGTGTAGCTCAGCAACAGTCCCGGCGTACGGGGAAGGCACCTCCACCATGGACTTTGCCGTCTCCACTTCGGCGATGGGCTGGTCCACGCGGATCTCGTCGCCCACCGACACCAGCCAATTGACCAGTTCGGCTTCCGTGAGGCCTTCGCCCAGGTCCGGAAGCAGGAATACTTTCGTTTCACTCATAGTCAGTTCTCCCACTGAAGGTCGTCGACGGCGTCGAGGATGCGGTCTACGCCGGGAAGATAGTACTTTTCAAGCTTCGGTGCCGGATAGGGAATATCGAATCCGGTGACGCGGCGGATGGGGGCTGCCAGATGGTGGAAACAGCGTTCCTGGACGCGGGCCACGATTTCGGACGATACGGAGGCGAACCCGTGGGCTTCGGCGATCACCACGGCCCGGCCGGTCTTGCGGACAGAGGCGGACACGGTTTCGTCGTCGAACGGGACGATGGTGCGGACGTCGATGACTTCCAGCGAGCGCCCTTCCAGGGCGGCCGCCTCGGCGGCGGCGAGCGCGGTGGGGACGGACGGGCCGTAGGCGATCAGCGTCGCGTCGGTTCCAGGACGGGCGACGGCGGCACGTCCTTCCGAGGAACGGCCCGCCTTCGTGTTGGCGGAGTGCTGTTACCGGAGCTCATCCAGGTCCACCATGTCCTTGGACCAGTACAGCTTCTTCGGTTCCATGAACATCACGGGGTCATCCGAGTCGATGGCTTCGCGCAGCATGCGGTAGCCGTCCGCCACGGTGGCCGGAGTAAAGACCTTTAGACCGGCCGTGTGTGCATAGTACGACTCGGAGGAATCGCAGTGGTGCTCCACTCCCCCGATGCCGCCGGCGTAGGGAACCCGGATCACCATGGGCAGTTTCACGGCGCCCTTGGTCCGGTTGTGCATCTTGGCCACATGACTGACAATCTGCTCGAACGCCGGATAGGCGAAGGCGTCGAACTGCATTTCGATCACCGGGCGCATCCCGTTCATGGCCATGCCCACGGCCATACCCACAATGCCGGACTCAGCCAGCGGTGTGTCAAAGCAGCGTTGCTCGCCGAAAGTCGCGGTGAGGCCGTCTGTGATGCGGAAGACCCCGCCCAGCAGCCCGACGTCCTCACCGAACACCAGGACAGAGGGATCAGCGTGCATCGCATCTGCCAGCGCAGTGTTGAGCGCCTTGGCCATGGTGACCGACTGCGGGCCGGCGGCTTCCGCGGTGGCGGCGGCTGAAGCTGCTGCGCGGGCGGTGGCGGCGCTGACATTGCCATTCGCCTCGGATGATGTGGTGACGGTGGGGCTCACTGTGCGGCCTCCTGGGATGATGCGTCGCGGGCGAGTTCGTCGGCGAGCAGGGCGGACTGTTCCTTCAGCTGGGGCGTGGGCTTGGCGAAGACGTGGCGGAAGAGTTCCTGCGGGTCAACCGTGACGTCCTCGCCGAGGCCGTCACGCAGCTGGGTGGCAACTGCCTCCGCTTTCTCGCGAATCCGCGCCTCGCCATGGTCGTCCAGCAGGCCACGGTCCGTCAGGTAGGTCCGCATCCGATTGACCGGATCCTTGGCCTGCCACTCGGCCACTTCGCTGTCCTGCCGGTAGCGGGTGGCGTCGTCGGCATTGGTGTGGGCCTGCATGCGGTAGGTGTTGGCTTCGACGAGCAGCGGGCCGGAGCCTTCCCGGGCGAGTTTCACGGCCCGGTCCAGGACCGCCAGGAGCGCGACGACGTCGTTGCCGTCCACGCGTTCGCCGGCCATGCCGTAGCCCACGGCCTTGTGCGCGAGCGACGGCGCCACGGACTGGTGCGAGAGCGGCACCGAGATGGCGTACTTGTTGTTCTGGACGAAGAAGACAACGGGCAGGTGGAAGACTGCAGCGAAGTTCAGGGCCTCGTGGAAGTCGCCTTCGCTGGTGGCGCCATCCCCGCACATGGCCAGCACCACGGTGTCCTCGCCACGGAGCTTGGCAGCGTGGGCGACGCCGACGGCATGCAGCAGCTGGGTGGTCAGCGGTGTGCACTGGATGCCTACTTTGTGCTTGGTGGGGTCGTAGCCGCCGTGCCAGTCACCGCGGAAGATGGTCATCACCTGGACGGGATCCACGCCCCGCGTCATCACGGCGACGGCGTCGCGGTAGGTGGGGAACATCCAGTCACCATCGGACAGGCACAGGGCAGCAGCCACCTGGCAGGCTTCCTGGCCGTGGCTGGAGGGGTACACGGCCATGCGGCCCTGCCGGACGAGTGCGGAGTTCTGATCGTTGACGCGGCGTCCGACGACGAGCTGCTCGTAGGCAGCCATCAGCTCGTCATCGCCGGGCAGGGGGTACTCGTGGCCGGGTTCGGTCCCCTGCTCGCCTTCTGGTTTGAGGCGGCCGTCCGGGTCCACCATCTGGATCTGGTGCCGCGCGGGGAGCATGTAGTCCTCGGCCGTGATGCCGAACTTTTTGACAGCTTCGGACAGGGCGTCCTCTGCAGGCGCCTTGCTTGCCTGGTCCGGTGCAGTGTGGTCTGCGGAGATCGTCATTGGTCCGTC
>JBKKDH010000080.1:0-9735 GCA_046708445.1 Arthrobacter sp. | reverse complement strand
GGGAAACCAAGCATTCGAGCCGCGATGACGGCCATTCACATTGAGGTAAGCAATCCATGTCAGTTGCATCCGGATACGTCCACATCTCTGTCCGAAACGCCAGCAAGGCCGCCCAGCCCTCCGGCCTGCGCCAGGGTTTTGGCGCCCGCCCGGCGTTCGCTCCCGCCGCACCAGGCACCAGCTTCCCTGCCCCCGGCTACGCCCCCCAGGGCTACAACCCCAATTCCTACGGCCAGCTCCGTGCCGTGCAGCCCGCCGACGCGGCCCCGGTCACCGCACCCACGCCGGTCGTGGCGGGACCCAACACCGTCCGCCCGGTGGCCAACGACAATGTGGCCCGCGGCTTCGTCCTCTACATGGGCATCGACGAGGAAACTGCAGCTGCTGCCGGAACCTCCATCGCCAAGCTTGCCCAGGAAATCCGCGCCTACGCCCAGTCCCTGGTATCCGGGGCCGAAAGCTATGCCGCCGTGGCCGTGGCGCCTGCCAGCACCCCGGGTTCCGCGCTCGACGTCGTCCGTTCCACGTTCGGTGACCCCACGGTGAATGCACGCCAGCGCACCGAAACCGCACGCCAGCAGCAGGCCCAGGATCCACGTCCTTCCGGCGTGCTGATTGACCTTGCCCGCCGCGAGGTCCACCTCGACGGCGAATCCCTGAACCTCACGTTCAAGGAGTTTGAGCTCCTGAACTACCTCGTGGAGAACGGCACCCGCACCGTAGGCCGCGACGAACTGCTCGAGGGCCTGTGGCGCAACGCCGAGGAAGTCCCCAACGAGCGGACCATCGACGTCCACATCCGCCGGCTCCGCTCGAAGCTGGGACGCCTCGCCAACACCGTCCGCACCGTCCGCGGCCAGGGCTACCGCTTCTACGAGCACCCGGAAGTTGTTGTCTGGGCCGCTCCGGAATACTCGATCTAGTCCCAAACATCAGTACCGCCAAAAGGCGGCACGATCCCTCTGCGCCTGCGCTCGTACCTCGCGCAACAACGGCGCTTTCGGGAGGTGCCGCCTTTGCGCGTTCAGTCCCGGCTCTCCGGTATTGGCCTCTGCGGCTGATGTGCGTGGGCGCTAGGCTTGGGGACATGAGTGACCACCACATCAAGCGCCTGGTGATTATGCGCCATGCCAAGGCTGATTGGCCGGGCGGGGTTGCCGATCACGAGCGGCCGCTGGAGGAGCGCGGGCACCGCGAGGCGCCCCTGGCCGGCAGGTGGCTGCTCAAACACGGCATTGTCCCCGACTTCATCCTGTGCTCCAGTGCGCTCAGGACGCGGCAGACCTGCACCTGGGTATGCTCAGAACTGGGGGATAAGGCGCCAACGCCGAAGCTTGAGGACGGCCTGTATGCCGCCTCTGCGCTGCGCATGCTCACCGTGGTCAACCATGTCCCCGATACCGTCACCACGCTGATGCTCATCTCGCACATGCCCGGCGTCCAGGACCTGGCCATGCATCTGGCGTCCCGGGATTCCGATCACGATGCCTACATGGACGCCGCCACCAGGTATCCCACCAGTGCGCTCACAGTCCTGGAAACCGACAAGTCCTGGGCGGAACTGGATGGCCAGGACGCACGAATCACCAAGTTCAAGGTTCCGCGCGCCCACTGATCTGGCGAAGCAACCCCGCGACGTGCTGGATGCCAGGGCTCGCCGTCATCGTCCGGCGGTAGACCATCCCCACCTGCCTGACCTGGACGGGATTGACCAGGGGCACGGGGACGACGTCTGCTGGCAGTGCCGGCCGGCCGAGTCGGGGAACCAGCGCCACGACGGCTCCCTGTTCCACCAGGGAGATGTGGGTTGCGAAGTCGGGATCGTAGACCCTGATGTTCGGCACCCGGCCCAGATCGGCGAAAATCCTCAGCAGGGCCTCGTTGCAGATGGCGCCGTGCGGTGTGCTGATCCACCGCTCCTCCACGAGGTCGGCCGGCTCCACCTGGCCGCGTCCTGCCAGCGGATGGCTTCCGTGCACCAGCAGGTCAGCAATGTCCTCGCACAACCACTCAAGCGTCATATGCTCCGGGATCACCAGCGGCACCGAGTTCCAGTTGTGCACTACACCCAGGTCGGCCTCGCCGTTGGCCACCCGCGCCACGGCTTCGCGCGGGTCCTCGGCCAGCACGCTGACCTCCAGGTCCGCGCCCGAGGAGGCGAGCCTTCCCAGCAGCGGTCCGACGAGGCCGCGGCAGGCGGTGGAAAAGGCAACCACCTTCAGGTGTCCCGTCGGTCTGGCAGGGTCCGCCAGCAATGTTGATTCCAGTTCCTCAAGCTCGGACAGGATGCGCCGGCCATAGGCTGCCAGCGTGAGCCCGCGTTCGGTGAGCAGCACCCCGCGGCCTCGGCGCTCGAGGACAGCGAAACCGGTCTGCTTTTCCAGTTTCTTGATCTGCTGCGAGACCGCGGATGGACTGAATCCCATCATCTCCGACGCAGCGATGACGGACCCGTGCTGCTCAACCGCCGCCAGGGCGCGGAGTGAACCGATTTCAATCATGAAGCAAACGTACATGATCGTGCGTTGAATTCAATGCTGGTGCTTCATCGGGCCGTCTGCAAGAGTTGGAACCGTGAACCTCCGCCACTCCCTCCTCGCCGCCCTGGTTGCCGTTCTCTGGGGCCTGAACTTCGTGGCCATCGACTTCGGCCTGCATGCCAACGGCCGTGAAGTACCCCCGCTGCTGTTTGTGGCGATGCGCTTCGTCCTGGTGGTCTGTCCCTGGATTTTCTTCATCAGGAAGCCGGACGTCAGCTGGAAGGCGATCATCGGCGTCGGGCTCTTTATGAGCGCCGGCCAATTCGGCCTCCTGTACCTGGCAATGGCCCTTGGCATGCCGGCGGGCCTGGCCTCCCTGGTGCTGCAGGCGCAGGTGCTGCTGACGGTCCTGCTGGCCACCGGATTCCTGGGGGAGCGGCCCAGCCGCCGCCAGCTGGCCGGCGTCGTCCTCGGTGTCGCGGGACTGGCCGTCGTGGCGCTGGGCCGCAGTGCCGTGGCACCGCTGCTGCCGCTCATTATTGTGTTGGGAGCCGCGCTTTCGTGGGCTGCCGGAAACGTCATTGCCCGCCAGGCTAAAGCGGCTTCAGGGCTGGGTCTTGTGGTCTGGTCCGGTGCTGTGGTGCCGTTGCCCCTTGCCGGACTTTCTTTGCTGGTGGACGGTCCAGACGCTGTGCTGGGCACGCTGGCCGACCTGCAGCCCGCCACGATCCTCAGCGCCCTGTACACCGCCATTTTCGCGTCGCTGGTGGGCTACGGAATCTGGAACCGGCTGCTGGCGAGCTACCCTTCGTCGGCCGTGGTTCCCTTTACTCTGCTGGTGCCCGTGGTGGGGATGAGCGCTGCGTGGCTGGCGTTGGGGGAGGTGCCCACCCCTGCCGAGTTCGCCGGCGGGCTGCTTCTGCTGGGTGGGGTGGCGACGGCCGTGCTCACCGGAGGCGCCACGCCGCTTCAGCGCCGGGTTGATGTCCTGGCGCCGCCCGGTTTGGGCGCTGGCTTGGGTTCCGGCTTGCGGACGGGGGATGCGGACGACGACGGCCGCTTGGCAGCCGCGGCTGGCAGCCGGGCGGGCGCGCGGGAACCGGATGTGCCCTGAGTAGACGTTCGCTGGGCGGGCGTTCGCTGGGTCGTGGCGCGTTGACCGGCTGTGCGTTGCGTGGCTCCGCGCTGGGCTCCACCCTTGGCGGCTGGCCGTCGGGCTGCGGACGAGGGCCCGCGCTTGGCCGGCGATGGCCTGCGCCGCGCCGGCCCCAGCCTCCGGCCTGAAGGCCACACTGCCCCGAGGAACAGGACCAGCAACGTGGCCACGGCTGAGGCGGCTGCCCAATAGAAGTAGTTGTCCGGATCCCCGGTGGGGAGCGGTGTCCCCAGGAAGGAAGACTGGTTGGCAAATGCCAGCTCCCACGTGCTGAGGAAAGCCAAGGAGAAGGCGACCGTGAGGCCGGTTCCCGCCCCGGTGGCCAGCAGGGCCAGGCGGCGTCCCCGGGCCAGGACCTCTGCGACCGCACAGACGTACGCCAGGGCCATAAGCCCCAGGAAGGTGACCATCACAGCCTCTTCCAGGGTGATGGCGGTGAGCACCAGCATGCCCAGAGCGGCGAGGGCCGCTATCAAGGCAAACTTCCCGCTGTTACCCATGTGGCGCATGGGATCAATCATCCCCGAGGCAGCCGCTACTTCACCACGTAGCCGCGCATGATTGCCATGATTGCTGCAACACTTTGGTCACGGGTGCGTTCGGGGTTGTAGGTCTGCCGATCCAGTCCCACCACGAAGCAGGCGCCGAAGATGGCCGTTTCGAGGCTGCCCCGGGAGATGGACCGGTCCACCGGATAGACCGCTGCCACGGACTCGATGGCACCACCGATCACCGCCAGCAGTTCCGCCCTGAGCACGGCGAACGTGTCCCGCCACTCACTGGGCGTGCGCCAGTTTTCGCTGACCCAAAGCCGGGCGAAGGATGGGTAGTCGGCCATGAAGTCCATGGCCTGGCCGATCATTTCCTCCATCGACAGGAGTGGATCAGCGGCCGGCTGACCTGGCGGGCGGGCGGCGTCCCCGACGCTCCCTGCGCTCATCAGGCGGGTCTTCAGGATGTCCACGCCGTGACGCAGGAGCTGGGCAATCAGGTCGGACTTGCTCCCGAAGTTGTAATACACGGTGCCCTTGGAGACGCCCGCGGCCGCGGCGATCTCATCAACGGTCACGCCCGCGGCCCCGCGCTCACCGATCAGCTCCATGGAGGCGTCGAAAAGTTTCTGCCGGGTGGCGTTGGTCCGCGCCGGGCGGAGCTTCTTTTCGGCAGGACGGTGCCGGGCCGGACCCTGCGCCGGACCCTGCAAGGACTGGCTCATACCGCGATCTCTGGCTTCAGGGTTTTGAGCGTCCAGTACTTGCGTTTGCGGACAGCGAGTATTGACATCACGGTGCCCAGCACGGTGTAGCCCAGCAGGCCCAGGACAGTGGGCATGATCATGGACAGGTCCGCGCCATAGATGAGGTGCCGCATCCCCGAAACCACGTAGCCCATGGGGAGGACCTCGTGCACCACATGGAGAGGCTGCGGGGTGGTCTGCCAGGGGAATGTGCCGCCGGAGGAGACGAGCTGCAGCACCAACAGGATCAACACCACGAGTTTCCCAGGGGATCCCAGCAGGGCAACCACGCCCTGGATGATGGCGCTGAATGCCATCGCAGCGGCCAGCATAAACAGCCACATCAGCACAGGGTGCGCCGGGTTCAGCCCCAGGCCCAGGTCCACCACGAGCGTCAGCAGGGTGGCCTGCACCACAGATACGGCGAGGAACGGCAGCCAGCCGCCGACGGCGATCTTCCACGCCGGGGCGTTTGATGCCAGGGCCCGCTGGGTGATGGGGCGCATGGCCTGGATCAGCATAAAGATGCCGATCCACAGGGCCAGGGTCAGGAAGAAGGGCGCCAACCCCGCCCCATAGGAGTCAGCTTTCGCCTGGGACACGTTGCTCACAGCCACAGGATCCGCGATGACCTCCGAGAGGCTGCTCTTTTGCTGGTCGTCGGGATTGGGCACCTGGCCCGCGCCTTTCGAGATCTCGTCTGCCAGGGTCCGGGAGCCGTCCGCCGCGGTGCCGGCACCTGCCTCCAGTTGGCCCGCGCCGGCGTCCAGCGTTTGCGCGCCCTCGGAGAGCCTGCCGGCTCCATCCAGGGCTGCCTGCTGGCCTGTGGCCAGCGTGGCCGCGCCGGTGTGGAGCTGGTCGGCGCCGCCGGAGGCCTGGGCGACAGCGTCCTTGAGCGCAGGGGTGCCGGCAGCCAGCTGCGCGGCGCCCACGCTGACGGCCTCGGAGCCGTCGGCGAGCTGCTGGATCTGTGCGGCGTCGGTCTGGATCCGGGTCTTTGCGGCGGCCATGGGGCTGGAGGCCGCGACGGCGTCGAAGTCGGCCAGGATGCTGTCCGCCTGTTCCTGGGTCAGTACGCCGGATGCGATCAGACGGTTGTTGGATTCGATGACCCGCGTCCGAAGCCCCTGGTCGGCGGCGTCGAGCTGGGCCACCATGTCCTGGACCCTGGTGTTCAGCTGGGCGTTTCCGGCAGCCACCTGGGCTGCGCCGTTCGCCAGGGTCTGCGAGTCGGTGGGAAGTGTGGCGGTCTTGTCCTTCAGCAGGGACAGTCCGCTGCTCAGCTGGCCGGCCCCGTCGGTGAGCTGGTTGGCGCCGTCGCGCAGTTTCAGCTGCCCCGCGTACAATTCAGCGCTTCCGTTGCTCAGGTCCGTGGTTCCCGCATGGAGGGTGACGGTCCCGTCGCGCAGGGTGGCGACGCCGCCGGCCATTTGCCCGGCGCCGTCGGCTGCCTTGACCATCTGCGAATGGATGGTGCCAAAGCCGGTCAGGAGCTGGTTGGCCGTTTCCTCGCCCACTTCCTTGGCCACGGTGGTGTGGACCGAGGTGGTCAGTTTGTCCACGATTGTGGACAACAAGTAGTTGTTGGCATCGTTGGTGGTGACGTTCAGCATGGCCTGGCTGGCCGAATCAAAGCTGCCGGGGGACACCAGATTTGCGGAGAAATCCTTGGGGATCTTGAGCGCGAAGGCGTACTTGCCGTCGCTGACACCTTGGTCGGCCTCCTCCGCGGTAGGGACCGACTGCCAATTGAACACGTTGCCTTCCACGAGGCTGTCCGCCACCTTGGTTCCTGCCTGAAGCACGGACCCGTCGCTGGAGGTGGCACCGGTGTCCTCCACCACCAAGGCGGCGTCGATCCGGTTCAGGTTGCCGTACGGATCCCAGTTGGCGTAGAGGTACACGGCGCCATAAAGCAGCGGCACCATGACCAGGGCCAGGATGGTCAGCTTGGGCAGGAGCCCGCCGGTCATCCGCTTGAGTTCGGAACGGGCCAGCCGCAGCACAGTCACTTGGCGTCCTCGGTTTCGAGTAGGAGGTCTTGTTCTTCCATTTCGACAGCGCCTTCCACCTCGGCCTGAGCGTCCACGGCGGACGGGACAGCGTTGCCGACGGCTGCCGCCAGTCCCGTCCACCCGGCCGGGATGGCAGCCACGGTGGCGATGACGGCGAGCGGCCGGCCGGCGTCGGACGCCAACTGCTCGAGGCGGGGCAGCCATTCGGACGTGTCGGCAGTGTGCCGGTCCGGGGAATCGAGCACCAGCAGGTCGGTGTGCGGGTTGGCGAGGGCCAGGGCGGTGAGCAGCTCAACGCGCCGGTCCGGAGCCAACTGTTCCGTCCACAGGTCCGCGATGTCCTCGAAGCTGTTGACCTTGAGCCACGGCTTGCTTAGGAGGGCGCCCCGGTAGCGGCGCGGGATCAGCGCCAGATCTTCGGTAACAAGGTCGCGGACGCTCAGGTGCTGTTCGGGTTCGTTAACGCCGGGGGAGTCAACCAGTGCGCTGGCCAGCCGGCGGCGCCTGATCCCGGCTTCCCCGTCCCAGCTGATCCGGCCCTCTGTGGGTTTCATCCGGCCGCTGAGCGTCAGTGCCAGGGCTGTCCGATGATCCTGGCGGTCGGCTGAGACCAGGAGCAGCTCACCCCTTCCGGCCTGCAGTGAGGTGGGCGGGATCAGATCGTCCCGCCGTCCTTTCGCATGGAGGTGCTGTACGGAGAGCAAAGATGGCCTTTCGCAGGGAAATGGTCTGCCGCCAGTCTAACCGAACTGACCGGTCAGTTCAAATAAGACTGCTGCCGGGGCCTCGAACTGTGGCCGGGCCTCAGAGTCCGTACTTCTCCAGTAGCCGGAGCCACACTTCGCTGATGGTGGGAAAGGAAGGGACCGCGTGCCACAGCCGGCCCAGCGGCACTTCGCCCACCACCGCTATGGTTGCGGCGTGGAGCAACTCCGCTACACCAGGCCCCGCAAACGTGGCCCCCAGGAGCACCTCGCGGTCCTCGTCGACCACCAGTTGCGCCCAGCCTTCGTAATGCTCCGAATGCAACGAAGACCCGGACACGTTGATGGGCAATTCCACCGACGTGGCGTTGTATCCGTCTTTCGTGGCCTGCTCCAGGGTTCGGCCCACGGAAGCCAGTTCCGGATCCGTAAACACCACGTTGGGCACAGCATGCTGGTTGGCTGTCTGCGCGTAGCGGCTCCACGGCGCAGGCTCGCCGCTCAACTCACCCTTGGCGCGCGCGGCGATGGCATCCCCTGTGGCGCGGGCTTCGTACTTGCCCTGGTGCGTGAGGAGGTTCTTTCCGGCGGCGTCGCCCACGGCGTAAAGCCACGGATCGGCGTCGGGCATGCCGTTCACCAGCCCGGTGGAATCCGCGGTCAGCTTCAGGGGGCTGCCGTCGGGTGCGCCCAGGCCGATGCTTTCCAGCCCGAGGCCTTCCAGGGCGGGGTGCCGGCCCGTGGCTACCAGGACCGTGTCGACAGAGACAGAAGCCCCGTCGCCGAGGCTGACCCTGAAGGTGCCGTCTTCGTTTTCGCTGACGCCCTCGGTGGTGGTGTGGAGCCGGACTTCAACGCCGTCCGCGCGCAGGCCAGCCAGCACCAGTTGGGCCGCCTCCTCGGGGAAGGTGCCCAGCAATCGGCTCCGGGCAACGAGGGTGACGTCGGAGCCGAGCCTGGCGAACGCCTGCGCCAACTCAACCCCAGCGACGCCGCCGCCCACGACCGCCAGGCGTTCCGGGACCTCCTTGGCCGACGTGGCTTCACGGGTGCCCCAGACGCGAAGGTCGGACAGCCCCTCGATCGGAGGGCTGTTGGGCGTGGAGCCAGTGGCCAGTACGACGGCGTGCCGCGCCGACAGGACGTGGGTGCTGCCATCCAGTCCGGCTACTTCCACAGCACGCGGGGCGGTGATCCAGCCGTGGCCGCGGATAAGTTCAATCCCGGTGTCCTCCACCCATTTCACCTGGCTGTCATCCTGCCAGTTCGCGGTGAAGTAGTCGCGCCGTTTGAGGACTGCGGCGGCATCGAGCGTGCGCGTGACGGCCGCTTCTGCGCCTGGCACCGTCTGTGCTCCGTGGAGGGCCGTGCCGGGCCGGAGCAGGGCCTTGGACGGCATGCATGCCCAGTAGGAACACTCGCCGCCCACCAGTTCCGCCTCCACCAGCACCGCTGTCAGGCCGCCCTGGACCGCCCGGTCCGCCACGTTTTCACCGGCGGCGCCTGCACCGATCACGATGACATCGAATTCGCGTTCCAAGGGCTCTGGCGTCATTGCTTTAGCCTACGCCGGGGGCGGGCTCCCTGCCGGGGCTGTTGTGGGGCGATCAGCAGTCGGATGATCCGATCAGCGGAATCAATGCGGGCTGTTAACGGAAAAGGTCCGCACCGGCGAACCGGTGCGGACCTTCATTTGTGCGCCCAAAGGGATTCGAACCCCTGACCTTCTGTTCCGTAGACAGACGCTCTATCCAGCTGAGCTATGGGCGCATCTTGTTTCTTGAAGAACATCTCTGCTCTCCCCGAACCTCGAATAACTTTACGCGAGGGTGGGCCGTAGTGCCAAATCGAAACGTGTGTAATCTAGGTGACTAGACCGGTATAGGTGACCTTCGTCACTTAATCACCCTTCTTCGACGCCCTCTTTGTTGAATTTACGCGGTTTCCACTCGAAACGAGCAGTAACGAGCAGTCCGGGCCCAAAAACTCGAGCCCTCCCGGCCCATAGCATTTAGTTCACACCGATGAACCCGAGGAAGGGAACCGCAATGGGCGATCTGGCACAACAGCCGCTGCTTGAGAAAGCACCCACCACGCATGCTGCACTGCTGGCATGGGTCGAAGAGGTTGCTGAGCTAACGCA
>JBKKDH010000079.1:0-4402 GCA_046708445.1 Arthrobacter sp. | reverse complement strand
ATTCGACCCGCCCCTATTTTTGGGGGGGGGGCGGCTCCTGAGGTTTAAGAACTGAGCTGCTCACTTATTCAGGTCTTCACGGCGGACCGCGTAGTGGTGGCCTTCGGAGTCGGTTTCCACTTCGAAGTGGGCAAGATCCTCATCGGAGGCCTGCTCGAACTCATCATGCTTGTGAACCACCGGCGCCTCCGGATCCAGGCGGGTCGCAGGTCCAAAGACAAAGCGTAGCCGGTCAGTCACGTTCATAAAGCGGGTGAGTGCATGCGCCATATTCTCCACCCCCTTCCCACGTCCCGGGCGAAAAGCTGCACTGTCCCCCAACAGGGGCCCAGTGCCCTTTATTTTACGCCCGACGGGACAAAAAGGCCCCGGCCCTGCAGGAGCCGGCGCTCAGCGAAGGGACTTGTCGTCCGGGTTTTTGGGAACCACGTAGGTGCTGCCGTCTGGGCGATGCAGCGTTTCCCACTGCTGGCTCTCGGCTTCGCGCTGGGCCAGGAGTTTACGGTTCTCCTCCGTCATGTCATGCACCAGGGAACTGCGGTTGGCCGGGCCGAAGATGGCGCGGAGCTTGCCGGTTGCCCGCATGAACCGTTGCGAGGCGTTGTCCTTGACCACTGAGGTGACTCCTTCGACAGAACCGTTTCGTCATTCCAGTGTACACTAATAGTTAGTGCACTAAGTATTGGAGAACGCGATGACCACCACTATTGCCACAGCATCGCCCGAGCAGGACGACCTGCTCCTGGAACACCAGCTCTGCTTCGCCCTGACAGTGGCGTCCAGAAGCGTGGTGGGCGCCTACAAGCCGGTACTGGAAAAACTGGGGCTGACCCATCCGCAGTATCTGGTCATGTTGTGCCTCTGGGAGGAAAGCCCCCGGACCGTGCGCAACATCAGCGAGGCCCTCGCCCAGGAGCCCGCGACCATTTCCCCCCTCCTCCGGCGCCTCGAGGCCGCGGGACTGCTCACCCGGCGACGCGTGGACGGAAACGAACGGGCCCTTGCCGTGGAACTGACCCAGGCCGGTGCGGCGCTGCGGCAGAAGGCACTGGCGGTCCCCGGCACCATGATGGAGCGCCTGGGACTGACGCGGGACCAGGTGGCCCAGCTGCATGCGGCCATGATGGGGCTGATCGCAGCTACCGCCGGGACCGCATCCACGGAGCCCGCGACCCGGCACGAGAAGTCGCGGCACTAGAATGGGAGCAATCCGAGGAGGCCGTGCGCGTGCGTAAATTGCTGATCCAAATGGTGGCCGTGGCAGTGTCAGCAGGTCTGATGTCGGCCTGTTCCGCAGGGGCAGGCGGGGGACAGCCCACGTCCTCAGCACCTTCCGCCACGTCAACCGGCACGTCCACGCCGTCGGACACGCCTGCCCCGGATACCGAAACGTCCGTTCCCGCGCCTGCACCGTCAGAGCCGGCAGGACCCCCGGCCGGCCCCGGGGCAGGAAACGCGGAGCTGGCCATCACGGTCAAGCCCTCCGACACCGAACCGGCCGCCCATTACACCCTGGTGTGCCAGGGCGGCGTGCCGTCGGCCGAAAGCAAGCATCCCGCGGCTGGGGCGGCCTGTAGCGCGCTCAAGGAAAACCCGTCGGTCCTGAGCCCGTCCACCAAGAACACAGCCCAGGCATGCACTGAACAGTACGGTGGTCCGCAAACGGCAACTGTCACCGGAATTGTGGACGAGACCCCCGTGGATGCCACGTTCGCCCGGACCAACGGCTGCGAGATCAGCGCCTGGAATGCAGCGCAGACTATCCTGGGTTCCAGCGGTGGAGCAGCTTAGCCTGCTCGCGGCCGAGGACTTCCAGGCGCGCGAAGCCGCGCACGTCCAGCGCGTCCGCCGTTACGCCGACCCCTACCTTGCCCGCCGCTCGGCCGGGCGGAAGCACCCGGTTGAGGACTTCCTCTTCACCTACTACACCCAGAAGCCAGGCCAGCTGCTGCGCTGGCACCCGGGAGCCGGCGTCGTACTGACCGGCAAGCCGGCCGCCGCCCGCAGCGGCTGGAAGCACTACAGGACGCTCGACGGCGGCGAGCTCGCCTCCGTCGGTCTGCCGGCGGGAACTGTGGCGGCCACCTTTGACCGCGGTTCCTTTCTGGCCGACCGCCGTGAAGCCGTCGCTTTCGCGGAGATCATACTTCGCGGGACAGCAGCCCGCCCGGCCCAGTTTGGCTGTTTTGGGCTGCACGAATGGGCCATGGTCTACCGCCAGGATAAGTTCGACCTGCGCCACGAGTACCTCCAGCTGAGGCTGGGGCCGGACGGGACGGACAAAGTGGTGGAAGAGAACCGGATCCGCTGCTCGCATTTTGATGCGTTCCGTTTCTATACACCGGATGCCATCCCGCGCAATGAACTGGCACCCAGCCGGGAGAACCAGCGGGACATGGAACAGCCCGGGTGCCTGCACGCGAACATGGACCTCTACAAGTGGGCCTACAAACTGCTGCCCGCGCTGCCCAGCGAACTGGTGATGGACTGCTTCGAGCTGTCCTGGCGGATCAGGGCCATGGACATGCAGGCCTCACCGTATGACCTCGCGGAGTGGGGCTATCCTGCGATCCCGATCGAAACCCCGGACGGCAAGGCCGCCTACGTTGAACACCAGCGGGTCTTCGCGGCAGAGGCTGCTGAGCTCCGTGAACGCCTTGCAGGGGAGCTGGCTCCGCTTAGCCTGGCGGGTCCGGCATGAACGAACTGGACCTGACCATCAGGCTCCGGGAAGACACGGATGCCCCTGAGCACGAGTTCCGGCTGATTGCCCGGGACGGCCGGGTTGCCGGCGGCTCCACCCTGCCTGATCCGGCGGGTGCCCTGGCTGCCGTTGGAGCCTTCGGGGAGGACATCTTCTTTCCCCGGCCGGGTCCCCCCAAGCTGTGCACCCAGCAATACGGCGGGCCGCAGGTCGCCGTGGTGACCGGCTCCATCGACGGGCGGCCGGTCAACGTTACCTTCCGGCGCACCGACGGCTGCGAAATTTCCCGTTGGCGGGCCATGGCGCCGCTGCTGGGCGGGACCCCGGGTTCCCGCGGCGACACTTAGTCCTGCGCGGTCCTGCGCCAGCAACCTGGGCAGACAGCCTGCGCAGACAGCAGAACGCCGCCGGCTCCAACGGAACCGGCGGCGCCCTGGGTTTGGTTTCAGGTGGATCAGAGATCCATGTTGCGGTTGCCCGAGAACTCCGGGACCTCCTGCTTCTTCTTTTCGTTATTGACCTTGTCCTTCTTGGCCTTCCTGTCCGCAGCGGCCGGGTCGTCGGCTGATTCGTCATCCGGGACCACCACGGCGCCTCCCGGGGTGACCGCCACCGAGACGAAGGTGGGCGCGCTTGAGCCGGCGAACGTCACCCGGCCAATGTAGGAGCCTTCCGCGAGGTCTTTCCACTGGAGCGTCACGCTCCCGGACTGGCCATTGCCGAGCCGCAGCGGGTTGGGCGTAACTGCTGCGTTTCCGACGTTGGCCCCCAGCACCGCGGCATCCACCGAAGCCTTGGTGGGCTGTCCGTTCGGACTTGCATAGAGGTTCACGAAGATCGTGTACACGCCGGCCGCCGGGTTGGGAACGGAAATGGATTCACTGGCCGAGGCCGTCTGGGCCAGCAGAGCCTGCCCGGCCGGGTTGAAGACCACCATGTCAAAGTCGGCCGATTCATCCGAGGAGTAAACGGAGAACTTGGCCAACGGCGACCCTGCCGGGACGGTGACCTCCTTGGCGAAGTTGGATTCGTCCGTTTCCAAAGCCAGCGGTCCGGGAACCAGTTCGATGGCCGAGGAATCAGCCTTGGACAGTCCGTCCAGCGTGATCTTCACGGGTGCGTTGGTGCCGGAAACCACGGGGATCGCTCCCTGTCCCGTTCCACCTGTGGAGGAGAATGCCAGGTTTGCAGGGGCCACCACCGCCTGCGGGCGCACCGCGACGGGTGACGCAACGTTCTTGCCCGCGCCCTGCCAGATGAGGCTGCCCATGGCGAACTGCCCCAGGGCCGCACTGGTGTTTTCGAACTTAACCTTGAAGGTGCGTTTCTCGCCGGCGGCGCTGAAGCTGAGGATCGACGGCGTCACAGTCACTTTGACGCCCGGAACGTCCGCCTTGGCCCGGTAGACACCCGGCGTCAAAGCAGTGACCGTCCGGGTGACCTCAGTCTTGCCCGTGAGTGCACCGAGCGCGAAAGAGGCGACGTTCATGTCCCGCGGCGCGGTGCTCCCCAGGCCGGGGATGCCCAGGTCAAGGCCCGTGCCCTGGATGAACTTCAAATAGTCATCCTCGGTGTTGTCGTAGGCCAGTCCCGGATCGAGGACCCTGGCAACGTCCACCTGGCCGGCACCGGTGGCGAAGACGTCGCCGTTGCGGGTGCCGTCGGCGTTCTTGACCTCACCGGCCGTGGTCATCATGG
>JBKKDH010000078.1:0-5839 GCA_046708445.1 Arthrobacter sp. | reverse complement strand
GGGACCGAAGTTTTTCCGTCGGCTGATCTCGCGCGGTACCGGGAGCTGGTGACCAGCGGCCGGGCCGCCGGGCACCAGCCGCTGGCGTTCGCCGTCGTCGCCCGTTCCCTGGGGGTGCCGGTCACTGCGGCGCTCAGCGCCTACCTTTTCGCCGCCGTCACCTCACTGACGCAGAACGCCGTCCGGGCCATCCCGCTGGGGCAGAACGCCGGTCAGCGGCTGCTGCGGAAAGCGGCCGACGACGTCGCTGCCGCCGTCGGGCGCATCGCCCGCCTGACGCCGGACGCCTTCGGGGCCCTCAGCCCCGGACTGGAAATTTCGCAGATGCGGCACGAGCGGCAACGCGCCCGAATGTTCATGAGCTAGCAGGAGGACACAATGACTGAACCCATCAAAATCGGCATCGGCGGCCCGGTGGGCGCCGGCAAGACCCAACTCGTGGAGCGGCTCACCCGGCACATGAGCCGCGAAATCTCCATGCCCGCCATCACCAACGACATCTACACCATTGAGGATGCCAAAATCCTGGCCGCCAACGGCATCCTGCCCGAAGACCGGATCATCGGCGTCGAAACCGGCGGCTGCCCGCACACCGCCATCCGCGAAGACACCTCCATGAACACCGCCGCCATCGAGGAACTCAGAGCCCGGCACCCCGACCTGCAGGTCATCTTCGTCGAATCCGGCGGCGACAACCTCTCCGCCACGTTCAGCCCCGAACTCGTCGATTTCTCGATCTACATCATCGACGTGGCCCAAGGCGAAAAGATCCCCCGCAAAGCCGGCCAGGGCATGATCAAGTCCGACCTCTTCATCATCAACAAAACCGACCTCGCCCCCCACGTTGGGGCCGACTTGTCAGTGATGGAGCGGGATTCCAAGGAGTTCCGCGGAGACAAGCCGTTCTGCTTTACAAATCTGAAGACCGACGAAGGGCTCGAACATGTCATTCAGTGGATCCGTCATGACGTCCTGATGCTTGACCTCGCAACATGAGCCCCAACAGTTCCGCTGTCATCTCACCTTGGGCGGCGCCCGCGGAGGAAGGGGGCCGTGCCCGTCCCCAGCCGCTCCCAACTCTCGCAAGCTCGAGTCGGGGCCCTCGCGGCAGTGGGCCCCCCACGCGGCCCGCCACGCCGCGGCCCCTTACACCCGGCTCCGCCGCATCTGCGGTTGGGCCGCCTCGCGGTGTCCTTGAGCTCGTCATCAGTGTGCGGGGCGGGAGATCCATTGCGTCCCGGCAATTCCATGAGGGAGCGCTGCGTGTACTAAGGCCGCATTATCTCGATGATTCCGGGCAGGTTTGCTATGTCGTGGTGAATCCTGGCGGGGCATATTTGGGGGCTGACCTCTTTGTGGTTGACGTTGAGGTGGGGGATGGGGCTGACTTGTTGCTGACTACGCAGTCGGCTACCAAGATTTATCGGACTCCGGGGTCTTTTGCTGAGCAGCGGATGACCTTGCGGTTGGGGGAGGGGGCGCGGCTGGAGCTGATGCCTGACCAGCTGATCGCCTACCGGGAGGCCAGCTACCGGCAGAACACGCACATCACGGTGCGGCCGTCGTCGAGCCTGGTGATGGCTGAGGTGGTCACACCTGGCTGGTCACCGGACGGGGCGTCCTTCCGGTATGAGGAGTTGCGGTTACGGAACGAAATCTGGGTGGACTTTGCCGCGGAAGAACCGCAGCTGCTGGCCCTCGACAACCTCCTGATCCGGCCACCCGCCGGCGACGTCACCGGCCTGGGCTTTATGGAGGGCTTCAGCCACCTGGGGTCGCTGGTGGTGGTGGACGCGCGTGTTGACCAGGCGCTCGCCGATGAGCTTCACGCTGTGACCGCGGACCACAAGGCGCACACTGGCATCTCGTTGACGCGCTCTTTGGCTGGAACCACCGGACTGGTGCTGCGGTCGCTCTCGAACAGCACGGAGGAGCTGAACCGGATGCTTGGTGCCTGCACCGCGCTGCTCCGGGAACGCTGGCACGGGCAGGCGCCCCTGAACCTGAGGAAGTACTGATGACCGCGCTGACCCAGTTCGCCGTCATGTACCGCGAGCGCGACACCCTGCCGCTCCGGACCCGGCTGTTGTTCACCTTCGGTGCCGTGGCCGCCCTGCACCTTGCCGCCGTCGTACTTCTGTTCAGCGGGACCGCAGGAGGCGGCCAACCGCTTGCGCTGGGCCTGGTGCTGACCGCGTACCTGGCGGGCGTCAAGCACAGCTACGACTGGGACCACCTGGCCGCTATCGACAACTCCACGCGCAAGTTCGTGGCGCAGCGGCAGGACCCGGTCAGTGTGGGCTTCGCGTTCAGCCTGGGGCACAGCTCGGTGGTGCTCCTGGCCGGCGTCCTGGTGGTCGCCGGCGCCACCATGGTGGGGCAGCTCATGGAGGACGGCTCGGCCGGCAACCTGGTGCTGGGCCTGATCGGCAGCGGGGTGTCCGGCCTGTTCCTGCTCGCGATGGGGATCTTCAACGGCTCCGCATTCGTCAGGGCGGCGCGGGCCTACCAGGGCGCTCGGTCCGGCGGCAGCGTCGCCTTCGAAGACCTGGAAGCGAAGGGCCTGGTGGCGCGGCTCCTGGCCAGGCCGCTGTCCAAGGTGCGCCGGCCGCGGAACATCTACGTGATCGGGTTCCTGTTCGGGCTTGGCTTTGACACCGCCACCACCATCGGCCTGCTCGTGATGACGACGGCGGCCTCGCTGGCCGGGGTCTCGCCGCTCGCCCTGATCGCGCTGCCCCTCGCCTTCACCGCCGCCATGACACTCTGCGACTCCCTCAACGGCGTGGCGATGATGCGCATGTACCGCGCGGCGCTGGACGACCCGCGACGGAAGCTCGGCTTCAACGCTGCGGTGACCGGAATCTCCGCGCTCTCCGCCCTCTTCGTCGCGGTGATCACCCTCGGAGGATTCGCCAACGCAGCGTTCAGGCTGGAGGATCCGCTGACCAGCTGGCTGGGAGCCATCGACCTCGGCGACGCCGGGCTGCTGCTGGTCGCGGTGCTCCTGGCGGTGTGGGGAGCGGCTTCGCTGCCCGGGCGGGGCAGCACTGCGGGGCGGACTGGGTAATCTGGCTGCATGGATCTTGATGCCAGCCGGATGGACCAGCTACTGGGCGAACTGCGGCGCTCGCATCCCCGGATTGCCGTTGCCACCGTTCTCCGAGGGGAAACCACCACCACAAACACCGGCGTCCCGCTGGAGGCGGACTTCGAGATCGGATCCGTTTCGAAGGCGATCACCGGACTCCTGTATGTGGACGCCTGCGGCCGCGGCGAAGTGCAGCCGTCCACCACCTTGGGGGAACTGCTGCCCTTGGGCGACTGCTCCGCAGCGCACCTGAGCCTCGCCTCCGTGAGCGCGCATTCCTCCGGGCTGCCCCGACTTCCCCGCTACACCGACATGTGGAAGCGTTCGTACGCCCTCTGGCGGCACGGCCGGAACCCCTACGGCGAAGACCTGGCGGAATTGCTGGCCCGGGTGCGGACGGTGCGGCTGAAATCGCCGCGCCCGCGGTACTCGAACCTCGGATTTGAACTGCTGGGCCACGCCGTGGCCGCCGGGGCAGGGCTGACCTTCAAGGAGCTGGTTGCCGAACGCCTGTGCGCTCCACTGGGGCTCACTGCCACGTATGTTCCCGCTGCAGACGGCGAGCTGGGCCAGCACGCCCTTATCGGCACCAGCCGGAAGGGCCGCCACCAGGATCCCTGGGTCGGTGAAGCACTCGGCCCGGCCGGTGGCATCCGTTCCACCATCGGCGACATGGCCACGCTCGCAGGCGCCCTGCTGGACGGATCCGCTCCCGGCATCCCGGCTCTTGACCCTGCAGCCAACTTCGCCGGGCCCGCGGCACGCATCGGCGCCGCCTGGATGACCCTCGACGCCAAAGGCAGGGCCGTGACCTGGCACAACGGGGCCACCGGCGGCTTCAGCTCCTGGATCGGTTTGGACCGGGAAGCAGGCACCGCGGCAGTCCTGCTTTCCGCCACTACCGGCTCGCTGGACCGCCACGGCTTCCGGATCCTGGCGCAACTCACACGGCCGTGAGAACTCTGGGGCTGTGCGACGCCCGGCAGGTTCCTAGACTGGGTGGATGATCACAGTCAGCGGCACCGTGGAAACCAAACTGTCCCCCGAGAAGGCGTTCGCTTTTCTCTCCGAATTCGAAAACACGAGCGACTGGGATCCCGCCACGCCGGTCATGGACAAGCTGACGCCGGGGCCGGTGGCCGTCGGCCACCGCTACCACGCGGAATCCGAGTTCCGCGGCAAACGCCAGTCACTCGAATACGAAGTCATCGAACTGACGGACCGCCACATCAAGCTCCGCGGGAAGAATAAGACGGTCACCGCGTTCGATTCGATCGATGTTGAACCGTCAGGCCAGGGATCGCTGGTGAGGTACACGGCCGAGTTCAGCATCCACGGACCGGCCAAGATCCTCCAGCCGCTCCTGAAGCCTGCCTTTCTGTCGTTGCGGGATCCTGCGCTGAACGGCATCCGCGACACGCTGAACGCGCTCGCCGCCCGCTGACGTGGACACACGCAAACTCAGATACTTCCTCGCTGTGGTGGATCACGACGGCTTCAACCGGGCAGGACCACTCCTAGCTCCCACGTGCAGGCTCGCTGACCGGCTGGCCTGCAGGCTGACCCGCCCAGAACGTCCGTAGCGCGGCGCGCGGATCGGCGTCGACCCTCGGCTGGACGTCCAGGACCATCGTCGCCCGTGACTGGGCTGAGTAGAACGGCCAGCGGGGAAGGCCGGCGGCGGCCGGCTCCCCATCCCGGGCGAACGCGGCCCACGCGGAGCCCATTATCCCGCTCAGGGCCGCGGGCGCGTCCCTCCCTACCAGGAACCTGGCTTCGCGGCAGTCCAACTGCCGGAAGACAAACGGAATCTCCAGTGCATGGCAGGCACCGAGCCTGCCGTCCAAGGCAGGGCTGGGCCAGGTGAAAAGATAGCTGAAGGTGGAACCGGAGGACGTGGCCCGCGCCTCGAGGAGGCGGTTGCTCGGCTGGCGGTACAGCTGGTCCGACAGGCACGCCTCAAGCAGCTGCCGTCCGTCGGGTTGCTCGCCGAGGGCGTCGGCAAGAGCCTGCGCGTAGGCCTCCCGTGCCGCGGCCGGGTCGGCGAAGAAGGCCGCCAGCAGCATCTCCACCCGGTCCTCCAGGCGCGGCGGGTCGCTGGGATAGGACGGCCGCATTTCCACGGCGAAGGAACCTTCGTTGAGATTGGTCCCCACCATCATGTCCACCGCAGAATTGCGTCCTTTCCGGACCGCATCCAACGGCGGCTCCGGCAGGGACGGCGTGCCCACCGTGGGCTGGAACGGCAGCGGCACGCCGAAGCTGCGCTCGGCGTCGGCCTCGGCCAGTGCCTTCTGCGCCGCCAGCAGCCGGCCGGCGGGAAGCGTCAGGAGTTCCGCGGCCCGCGAAGCGTCCAGTCCGCAAAGCCGGAGGAACTTTTCGGCCACCGCAGAGGATTCTTCGGCCGTCCGGAACCGTTCGGCTGTTCCGCTCTGCATGACGGCCCGCTTGAAAAGCCCTTCCGACGCCGGCATGCCCAGCAGGGTGCCGATGGCCGCTGCGCCCGCGGACTCGCCAAAGACGGTGACGTTTCCGGGGTCGCCGCCGAACGCTCCGATGTTCCGGGAAACCCAGTGCAGCGCCTCCAGCACGTCCAGCAGGGCAACACTGGAGGAGTTGGCGTACTCCGGCCCCAGCAGTTCCGGCAGGTGGAGGAAACCGAAGGCTCCCAGTCGGTAGTTGACCGCAACCACCACCACATCCTCCGTGGAAGCCAGGGTGCCGCCGTCGTGCATGCCGCCGTTGTTG
>JBKKDH010000077.1:0-3189 GCA_046708445.1 Arthrobacter sp. | reverse complement strand
ATCCCGGAAACCGGGAAGTACTTCTGCGACGCCACGCAGCGGGCGGTCATGTCGACGATGATGCCGTCGGGTCCGGACGCGCCGCCGCCGGCGTACTTGGCGAGCTCGTCGCGGACCTCTTTTGCCCTTAGTTCGACTGCCGCCCAGTCCTCATCAGACAGGCGGTGACCCGGGGCGATGTACCGTTCAGTCATTCATTTCTCCCTAGATATTCAGCCCTTTTGGGGTGGGCCGTGGAACGTCTTCGTCCGTTCCCAGCCGCCGGATTGTGGCGACTGCTCTGTAGCCCCAGTGGAGCCACTCCTGTTTGAACTCAAAGAACTCGTCGCGCAACTGGTCGAGGCGATGGTCGGTATCTTCGGCCTGCTGCTTCGCCGCGCTGGCCTCTTCGCGGGCAGCCTTCGCCTCGGTCTTCGCTTCGTTCGCGTCGGACTTGTACTGGGCCATCATCCGGGCGCGTTCGTCGATCGCATTGTGCGTCCGGGTTTCCTGGTCCGCCGGGGTGCGGAGCTTCTTGTTCACGACCGTTTGAAGTAGAAGAAACAGGCCGGAAGTTAGTGCCGCGCCGACGCCGCCAGCGACGATGTAGGAAAGGAAGTCCACGTCAAGACTCCTTTGTTTCGTCGTGGGCCTCTCTGCGGTACCGGGGCAGGATGAGGGCACTCCGGGCGAGGACCCCCGCCCAGAGTGCCCAGGTGAGCCCGATCACGGTGGGGCGGATCTCTGTCCCGTTTGGCCAGAAGTAGAGCCACATGTAGACGAGGAACAAGAGGAACGGGCCGGCAAACAGGAAGACGAGGCCAGCAAGTTCTATCGGGATTCCGAGGACACCGGCCTTGCCTGGCTGGGCGCTCATGATGATGCCGACGATGGAAAGGATGGCGCCGACGATGGTCAAGCCGAACCAGGCGTACACGACACCCTGCTGGATGGTGTTGACGCTCGGCGGGAGGGCCGCGAGGGTCAACAGTGGCCAGGCGATCCCGAGAGCGAATTTGAAGTGGACCCATGCCCAGTCCTGGAGCCTTACCCGTTTGAGTGCCCGCACGATGTGCATATGGTCCCCTTTGGTTATGGTGCCGGCGCGAACGTCAGCATTTGGACGGGGACCCATACGCCGCCGAGGTTCATGTACTCGGTTGCGAACAGGACCTCGATGTCGACCGAAGCAGCCCCGGTCTTCGACCCGTCGGCGTAGGTGCCGACGGCCTGGATGGACACGATCTCCGTCGTGGCAGACGCGGGTGTTACGAAGGAAACCGTGTTGCCTGACGGGGTGAGCGTCACGGCCGGCCCCGACAGCTGGGTAAAGGCCCAGGACGTGGGCAACCCTGACGAAGCAGTTGCCGTCAGGGTGACGGTCGTCCACGGCTCGACGCCCAACTGGTCCGCGCCGAGGGACGCCGGCCCCACGGTTGCCGCTTCGGCCCGCGAGATGAGGGCCGGGGCCGAGACGCCGGCGGCAGCCTGAGCGCGGCTGATGAGCGCGTGCGCGTCGATGATCTCGGCTTCGGCCCGGGAGATTAGCGCCTGTGCCATGGGGCGTCCCCTAGCTCTGCGTGGCCGTGTAGCGCAGCCGCAGGTCGGTCCGGCTGGTGATGGCGTTCGTCTCGGCCGTGTCCGTGGTGAAGCTGTAGTCCGCGAACGACGTCGTGAGGACGAAAGAGCGTGTCGCGATCAGCGTGGTCCCCATAAACAGGTCGGCGACGATCGTCATGGTGACGCCGGCACTGTCGCTCCTGGCCCGGAAGGAGTCAGTGACAGGGCCTGCCTGGAGGACGCCGTTCAGGTTCACGGTGAACGCCGCCCCGTTAGGTGTGGCGGGGCTGATCGCATAGGTAGCGTCGGATTCGTCCGCGAGCGCCTGGGCGATGCCGCCTGCGCCGCCGACGTCAGCCCAGGCGCCGGGGTTGGACACGATCGCTGCGGGCCTGGCCGAGGCGACGGAAACAATGTGCGGGCCGAGGAAAGTGAGACTCGAGGAATCAATCTTGATGGAATCAATGAACGCATCGAAGTTGCCGGCCGAGGAAACCTTGCCCCAGCGGACGTCGGTGAGGTTCGTGATGCCGAAGTTGCCGTTTGTTACCGAGACTGAATCGATCGCCGTGCCCGAGTCGAGCGCGTAGTAAGACAGGTTGGCGACGCCGTTGGCCGTGGTGGTCCCCGCCTGGACGGCGAGCTCGACCCGGTACCAGGTATCGACGGCAAGGACCGCGGCCGAGTTCCAAAGGCCGGTGCCCGCAGCGTTGGTCAGCTGCAGGTTCCTCGCCGTGGTGATGTTCAGCGCGGCAGCCTGCCCGGCGCTGTTGCGCAGCTGCATGATCTGCACAGCCACACTCGGCGCGGCAGGGATCCGGATGTAGAACCGCTGCGTGAGCATAAGCGACGGGGTGAAGTCGGCCGAGTTCCAGGAGAACAGGGACCGGACTGCCGTTCCCTGGACCCGGTAGCCGACACTGCCATGTGATGCGGTGCTGGAGAACTCCCATAGGCCGGTATTCGGGGAGACGAACTGCTGGTCCGACGATGAGAAGGCGTCGCCGGAAGTGCCGCCGGTGTTGGCGGTCGTTGCCGCGGTTCCTGCTACGCCGCCTGCGGCGGTGTTGGTAAGGAAGGTCATTTTCGCTCTCTCCTAGTAGCGGATTCCGCCGTTGGCTTCGGTGAGGATTTCGCCGTTGTCCTCGTATTTGTTGGTCGTGTAGAGGCCGGTGATCTTCGCGCCGGTGGCTGCGTCCGTCGGGCGGATCGGGTAGGTGCTGGTGGCGGTGTAGAAGTAGAAGCCACCGCGCAGAAGGATGTTGTCGCGGAACACGTAGTGCCAGTTGGTGGTAAGGCCGGAGCGGGTGCCGGATTTGAGGTTCCCTGAGGTCCCGCCGTTGGCGAACCAGTTTTTCTCGACCACGACTGTGTCGTCCGTGAGGGCTATGCCGGTGTTGCACTGGACGATCACGCCGACGCCGAGGGCATGGCCGGTTCCGTCGCCGTTGGTCTGCGTGAACAACGTGGACTTTCCGGAGCCGTTGATGGCGGCCTCCCCGTCCTCAGCGTTCGGGTACGGGTTGAGGTTCGGGTAGGCGCGGTCGTCGCCCAGGTGGGACCGGGCATGGAGGTAGTTGCCGATGATGTGGATGTAACCGCCGGACTGGATCTGGATGCAGTCATTGTGGGTGCCGTCAGTGTGGGAGC
>JBKKDH010000076.1:0-12114 GCA_046708445.1 Arthrobacter sp. | reverse complement strand
TTCGAGGCCTGCTGCGGGTAGAATCAATGCTCGTGGCTCTTACTATTGGCATCGTCGGACTGCCCAACGTCGGCAAATCAACTCTCTTCAACGCACTGACCCGCAACCAGGTGCTCGCAGCGAACTACCCGTTCGCTACGATCGAGCCGAATGTCGGCGTCGTGAACCTGCCGGATCCGCGGCTGAAGCAGCTCGCGGAGATCTTTGGCTCGCAGCGCCTGCTGCCGGCTCCGGTGTCCTTCGTGGACATCGCCGGAATCGTCAAGGGCGCATCGGAGGGCGAAGGCCTGGGCAACAAATTCCTTGCCAACATCCGTGAGGCCGAGGCCATCGCCCAGGTGGTCCGGGTATTCGATGATCCTGACGTGATCCACGTCGACGGCAAGGTGGATCCCCGCTCGGACATGGAAACCATCAACACCGAGCTGATCCTGGCCGATCTGCAGACCATTGAAAATGCCATTCCCCGGATCGAAAAAGAAGTCAAGATCAAGAAGCGGGAAGCCGCCGAACTGGCAGCCATCAAGACTGCGCAGGCGGTCCTTGAACGCGGTGACACGATCTTTGCATCCATCAAAAGCGACAAGCTGGAAATGGAGCACCTCAAGGAGCTCAGCCTTCTGACGGCCAAGCCGTTCATTTATGTTTTCAACGCGGACGAAGGCATTTTGGGCGACCCGGAGAAGCAGGAAGAGCTGCGGGCCATGGTGGCCCCCGCGGACGCCGTCTTCCTCGATGCCAAGCTCGAGTCCGACCTCGTGGAGCTGGATGAGGAAGAAGCCCGGGAAATGCTGGAAATGAACGGCCAGGACGAGTCCGGCCTGGACCAGTTGGCCCGCGTGGGCTTCCACACGCTGGGGCTGCAGACATACCTCACTGCCGGACCCAAGGAAACACGTGCCTGGACCATTCACCAGGGCGACACCGCTCCGCAAGCCGCCGGCGTCATCCACACGGACTTCCAGCGCGGCTTCATCAAGGCCGAAGTTGTTTCCTTCAACGACCTGATCGAGGCCGGATCCATGGCCGAGGCCAAGTCCCGCGGCAAGGTCCGCATTGAAGGCAAGGAATATGTGATGGCCGACGGCGACGTGGTGGAGTTCCGCTTCAACGTGTAATCGAGTTCCGCTCTAACGTGAGGACATAGTCGAGCCCCAACGGGCGACGTCCTGGCTCAGAATACTAGGCCAGGTTTCGACATCTCCAGGAGTGCGGGCGACCGTCAGCGTTGCTTGCGGGAGCAGTGCGGCAAGGGATTCTGCGGCTGACAGCGGGTGGCCCGGATCATCCACCCACGCCAGGATTGTCGTCGGTACGTCGATTCGCGCGACGGCCCCGGGAGCAGGCAGATCGCTGAGTGCCGCACCTCGAAACAACGACGGCAATAGGGCGTCAGCGACGTCGGGCACCGTCTCCGGCGCACCAATTGTGGCCGGCGGCGGTGTTGCTCCGCGCGTGGTGGCGAGGAATGCCTCGACGCCGTCTGATTCGATAAGGCTCGCAGCAACTCGGTAGTTTGCGGCCTGTGCAGGTCGGGTTTCCCACGCGGTGGGCGGCACCATAAGCGTGAGCCCAGTAAAGCGGTCTGGCTCGCGGGAAGCGGCGTGCAAGAGTGTCCCGGTACCCATGGAGGGACCAACTCCGTGGACACGTTCGCCTGGGAACCAGCGATCGAGCAGTTGCAGGAGGTCGTCGGCGAGGCTTTGCCATTGGTAGTCCTCGGGGACCTTCCGCCCCGTCGACCGGCCATGGCCGCGTGCGTCGTACCGCAGCAGCCGGGTGCCGCTAAGCCCCCGACCGAGGTCGAGGTTGAGCACCCGATCGCGCGCGCGGCTTGAGGTAAGGCCATGCAGTTGGACTACTGGGGGTCCACCTTCGTCGCTCAAAGCAACCGCAAGCTCGGCTCCGGGAACTTCGAAAGTGGGCATCAGGCTCCTCGTTTCGTCCTGACCGCGTCACTTTGAGCGGTCGCGTTGAGCATTCAGGCTATCTGGGGCGATAGGCTACTGCCATGCGGCTGACCAACGTCAAGCACCTGCGCCTACCGTTTGGACGACTTTGGGGCTACGACGTCAGTGTGAATGCGCTCGACCGGCGTCTTCCAGTGTCCTTTGACCAGCGGCTCCATGTGGTCTCAGGCGACCGCCCCGGCTCGTGGATGGCATTGTCTTTTCGACTGCCTAGTCCAACTCGTCGTGAGTCAATTGCCGATGCCTGGCTGGCCATCGTCGCCCGTCACGGCACACTGCGAACGGCCTTCGTGCAAGGTGCGGATGGTGATCCCGAGCTTCACGAAATTGATATTGGTCCGGGAACCTGGGTCGAGCATCAGATATCTCCTGGTCAGGCCGTCAATGACGCGGTGCGTGACATTCTCGATGCCGCATGTTCGCCATACCAACAGCCCTCCCACCGGCTCTGCGTATTGGAAACTGCGGCTGGACTCACCGTCGTGATTGCGGCCGACCACGCCCACGTCGATATGTGGTCGATGCTGGTGATCGCGCGGGACCTGCTGTCGGCGCTCGACGCTGGGCGGGCGGGCCGTGAACAGTTGCCGGGACCAGCGCCGGCATTCGTTGAACACACGCAAGCACTGCTGGATCGGAATCCGGCGCCGGACCACGTGCGTCAGCGATGGGAAGACATCATCGGGGACAGCGGCGGCGTAATGCCGCAATTTCCACTGCCCCTGGGTGCGCCCGATCCGCAGCGCGAGCGTGTAGAAGTGCGCGATGTATTCGATCTTGACGACGGTGCCGCATTTGCTGCGCAGGCCCGCAGCGAAGGTGTATCGACGCTCGCACTTGCCGTTGTCGCAATGACTGCGGTGACCCGCGAGCTGTCAGGAACCCCGCTGCGAGCCGTTTTTCCCGTGCATAGCCGCTTCGACGATAACTGGCATGACTCAGTCGGCTGGTTCATTACTAATTCGCTACTTGCGCCCGAGGCCGCCGAGCCGCGCGCGGCGGCGGCCGCGGTAAAAGAGGCTGTGCAGCTTGGCTCGTGGCCGCTAGCCGACGTGCTGGCTCCATGGGGCGGGATGCCCGTAGCTCCTGGTATGTTCGCCATCTCCTGGCTGGACCTACGCAGGCTGCCGGTGCGAATCGACTCCGTCGGACTCGAGGCCCAGTATGTGAGCGCGACAATCGACACCGACAGCGTGATGCTTTGGTTCATTCTGGACGAGTCCGGACTGCACTTGAGATGCCGTTATCCCGACACCGTGGAGGCTCGGGCCAACGTCGGTGGATGGCTTGACCTGCTGGTCGCTCGTTTGCAGGCAGATGCGCGATCCTCGGTTCGAGGACTGCTGCGGGTGGCGGGCCGAACCTTCAGGCTGGATCGGGCGAGTCGGGACGATGTTGAGGCCATCGCCGCGCTGCTGTCGGATGATCAGTTCGGTCCCGATCGTGAGTGCGTGGAACTCGAACGATACGAGGCGGCCTATAACGTGGTTGTACGTGACAGCTCCAACTATCTGGGGGTTGTCCGCGACGGTGCCGATCGCATCGTTGCCACGATGCAATTGACTGTCATTCCGGGTCTTTCCCGGGGTGGTTCTTCCCGACTACAAATCGAGGGACTGCGAGTTGCGGCCGCGGAACGTTCACATGGCTTGGGCACGGCGATGCTTGAGTGGGCACACAATTTTGGGCGGGCGCGTGGGGCGCAACTGGCACAGGTGACCACCGACGAAGCACGGGAACGGGCTCGGGCCTTCTACACCCGACTCGGATATCGGACCGCCCACGTCGGGCTGAAACGGCGCATATAGGCACCTGACATTCACTTGCTGGATGGAACGGAAGCTGCCCGGTTCATGGAACCGGGCAGCTTTTTGGTGATGGCCCCGGACCATACGAAGTATCCTTGCTGAAGGACATTGGACGTGATCCCGGCGAGTCAAGGGGCCCCTCCGGCAGAGGGAACACATAAGGAGAGACGGCATGCCTCTCAGGCGTCTGGTAAAACTCATCAGCAGTGCAGCAGCAGCGGCCCTGGTTCTTGCCGGTTGTTCCGGCGGCGGCGGGGGAGCGTTGCCCGTGGTGGTAGGCGAGGCAAAACGCGGTGGCAGCGCCACAGTGGCTGAAGTCAATGCCCTCTCCTCCTTCAACCCCTTCAGCACGGACGGCAACACCGACATCAATTCCAAGGTCTGGTACGCCACCCACTCCGGCTTTTACTACGTTGACGACTCCGCAAAAGTGGTCCGGAACGAGAAGTTCGGCCGGTATGAAAAGATCTCCGACCAGCCGCTGAAAGTGCGGTACACGGTCAACGAAGGCGTGAAATGGTCCGACGGGGAAGCAGTCGATGCGGGGGACCTTGTGCTGGCGTGGGCGGCGGGGTCCGGCTACTTTGACGACGTAGACCCCGTGGCCGGCACCGGAACAAAGTACTTTTCCGCGGCGTCGGACACCAGCGGCCTGGCCACCACGGTTTTCCCCGAAATAGGGGGAGATGGCCGCTCCATCACTTTGGAATACGAATCGCCCTATGCTGACTGGGAGGTGGCGTTCGACGTCGGTCTTCCGGCGCATGTTGTGGCCGCCAAAGGCGGACTGAATGACGAAGGTGACCTGATTGAACTGTTGCGGGATTCGCCCCGCGGTGACGCGGAGCAGCCGGCACTGAATACCGGCCTGCAGGTGGTCAGCAACTTCTGGAACTCCGGCTTTGATGCGAAAACGCTGCCCGGTGATCCGGCAATTTACCTCTCGAACGGGCCCTACATTGTCCGGGACATCGTTCCTGAGGCGTCGGTGACGCTTGTGCGGAACAAGGACTACGTCTGGGGTCCGGAGCCCTACCTGGATGAGGTCACTATCCAGTTCACCGGGGCCGTGACGGCGGCTGTGGACGCGCTCAAGAGCGGCCGGGCCGACATCATTTCGCCCCAGCCCTCCGCAGGATCCGAGGATCTCTTCAGCGGGCTGGAGGGCCAGGGAATAGCTGTGCAACGCTACAGCCAGTCGGGATATGACCACCTGGACCTGAACTTTTCCGGCGTGTTCACCGAAGACAAGGTCCGTGAGGCATTCCTCAAGACCGTCCCGCGGCAGGACATCGTGGAAGAAATCGTCGGAGGCCTGATGCCGGACGCCAAACCGCTCGACTCCCACGTCTTCCTGCCGTCGCACCCCAAATACGCGGATACGGTGAAGGACAACGGCTCGGTGGACTATGCGGAAGTGGACATCGATGGGGCTGCGTCGCTCCTGGACGGTGCGACTCCTGCGGTCCGGATTTTGTACAACCGCGACAATCCCAACCGCGTGCGGGCCTTTGAATTGATCCGCGACTCGGCAGTCCTCGCCGGGTTCCGCGTCATTGACGGCGGGCAGGGCAGCGCCGATTGGGCCAAGGCACTCGGCGGCGGCGCCTACGATGCTGCCATTCTCGGCTGGATCAGTACAGGGGTGGGCGTCGGCCGGGTCCCGCAGATTTTCCGGACTGGAGCGGGCAGCAATTTCAACGGCTATTCCGATGGCGACGCGGACAAGGCGATGGAACAGTTGACCACCACCACGGACCTGGCCAAGCAGGACGAACTGATGGCCGAGATCGACAAACGGGTTTGGGAAAGCGGCTACGGCCTGCCGCTGTACCAGACCACGGGCACCACTGCTGTTGCAGCACGTATTGCCGGAGTGAAGTCCAGCGGTGGCCCCCTGGGCGTGTGGTGGAACCTGTCGGAGTGGCGCCTGAACTGATATAGGCGTGCCTTGTCAAGAGGGCAAGGGTGAGCGGTCCAAGGTGGTGTCTTGGACCGCTCTTTTTGTGTCCCTTTCCTGCTTGGCCCGGTCGGCTGGCGCTTCGTGATCAACGGGTGGCTCTCGTGTCCATCCGGCGCGCCCACCCCGCGACTCTCAGCGTTCTCGTGGGCTCCCAGCCGCGTGTCCGGGCGGCTGTGGGGGAGCTAACAGGGCCAATTCGGCATTGGTCCTACCTGCGAGTAACATGTGACTTGCACAACTTCCGTGGCTCGGCTAGCTAATGCTGATTAACCGGTTACGGTTTGGCAACGGAGTACCAGTATTTGGACTCTGTGCGGTTAGGCTACTCGTATATGTAGCCTGCGTCACAGTGGATGACTGTGGCCGGGCTGCGGGGAAGCAAAAGATTTCCCCTGAATATCTCCCACAACTCATAGGAGGCGGAATGCGTTTCACGCGCACTTCCAAAGCACTGGGCATAGTGGCAATCGCCGCGCTTGCCCTGACCGGGTGCGGCGCTGGAGGCGGCACCAACGACGGTGGAACCCAGGCTGCCGGCGACCCCAACAAGGTCATCACCGCATATAGCAACGAACCACAAAATCCGTTGCTGCCGGCCAACACCAATGAAGTTTATGGCGGCCGCGTTGTCGAACTGCTGTTCGAAGGTCTTCGGGCGTACGACGCCGACGGCAAACCCGTTAATGCCCTTGCTGAGTCCATTGAATCTCCTGACGCCCAAAACTGGACCATCAAAGTCAAGCAGGGCCAGAAGTTCACGAATGGCGAAGAAATCACGGCCAAGACGTTCGTGGATTCGTGGAACTTCGCAGCGAACTCCAAGAACCTCCAGAACAACGGATTCTTCTTCGAATCCATAGCAGGCTACGAGGAAGTTTCGGCGGTCACCACTGAGAAGTCTGCCGACGGCAAGACCACCACCACGCCTGCACCCACGGCCGAAACCATGTCAGGTCTTGAAGCCAAGGATGACTCCACAATCACGGTCAAGCTCACCCAGCCGGAGGCCGATTGGTCTTTGCGCCTCGGATACTCGGCCTTCTTCCCGCTTCCCTCGGCTGCCCTGACGGATCCGAAGACGTTCGGTGAGAACCCCGTCGGCAACGGACCGTACAAGTTCGAAAAAGACGGCTCGTGGGTACACGACCAGTCAATTTCACTTGTAAAGAACGCAGACTACAGCGGTCCGCGTGAGGCGCAGAACGGTGGCGTGACGTTCAAGTTCTACACTGACCCGGGTCCCGCCTACACAGACCTGCAGTCCGACAACCTCGACGTCTCGGATGTCTTGCCCTCAAACGCACTGAAGACCTACGTGTCCGACTTCCCGGACCGGAACGCAACCAAGGCCGTCGCCACCAATTCCACCTTGAATATCCCGGGTTACAACCCAAACTTCCAGGGTGAAGCCGGCAAGCTTCGCCGCCAGGCGCTGTCCTACGCCATCAACCGCGAGGAAATCTGCAAGGTCATCTTCAGCGGAACCCGCACGCCGGCCAAGGCATATGCCCCGCCGGTGATCGAGGGCTTCAAGGAAGGCCTCGCAGGCAGCGAAGTCCTGAAGTTCGACGCCGCCAAGGCGAAGGACCTCTGGGCACAGGCTGAAAAGATCCAGCCGTATGACGCTTCCACGCCGCTCCTGATTGCCTCCAACACCGACGGCGGCAACAAGGAATGGATTGACGCCGTTGCTAACGGGTTCAAAAACAACCTTGGCATCCAGGCCGAAATCCAGCCCTTCGCCAAGTTCGCCGAAGTCCTGAACCTGCGGAAGTCACAGTCCCTCCCGGGCCTGACCCGCGCGGGCTGGCAGGGCGACTACCCGTCGCTCTACAACTTCCTCGGACCTGTCTGGGCCACGGGCGCTTCCTCCAACTACGAGAAGTACTCGAACCCTGAGTTCGACAAGCTCCTCAAGGACGGGCTTGCAGCGACGACCACGGAAGAGGCGAACGCTAAGTTCAACGCGGCACAGGAAGTCCTTTTCGAGGACCTCCCCGGCCTGCCGCTTTGGGATCAGGCAAAGCCGATTGTATGGAGCAACAACGTTGTGAAGGCCGAAACGGGCTGGAATGGCGGCATCCGCTACTTCGATATCACGGCCAAGTAGTCCCAGGATCTAACTTGCCGCAAGGCTTTGGGGGCCCGGTCTCGCAGCCGGGCCCCTTCGCCTGCGCGGCAGGAAGGCACATATGAACCCGATTTTTTCCTTCCCGGAAGGCTGGTGATCCTGTGGTCCGCTTTATTCTTCGCCGACTCCTTCAAGTGATCCCCGTCTTCCTTGGAACTACTCTTTTGGTCTATTACATGGTGTTCGCCCTACCGGGTGACCCTATTGCGGCACTCTTTGGTGACCGCCAACCACCGCAGGCCGTTATCGACACCCTGCGCAGCCAGTACCACCTGGATGAACCCTTTTGGGTCCAGTACGGTCTGTTCCTGCAGAACCTCTTTACCTTCAACTTGGGCAACGACTTTACCGGACAGCCCATTGCGGCTTCCCTGACCCGCATCTTTCCCGTAACGGCAATGCTCGCCGTCGAAGCGCTCATTATCGAAGCGGTTTTCGGGATAGCTTTCGGCGTCTTCGCTGGCCTTCGCCGTGGCAAGTGGTTTGACTCCACCGTTCTGGTCGCCTCCCTGGTGGTCATCGCAGTACCCACTTTCGTTCTCGGATTCGTTTTCCAGTTGGTCTTCGGAGTGCAACTGGGCTGGGCAAAACCCACTGTGGGCGCTACTGCGGACTGGGGCAACCTGCTGCTGCCGGCGACTGTCCTGGGCCTGGTGTCGTTTGCCTACGTGCTTCGCCTGACTCGTGCTTCCGTCAGCGAGAGCATGAATGCCGACTACGTGCGGACTGCCACGGCCAAGGGTCTGTCACGGCCACGCGTCGTGATGACCCATATCCTGCGTAACTCGCTGATCCCGGTGGTGACGTTCCTGGGTGCGGACCTTGGCGGCCTGATGGGCGGCGCGATCGTTACGGAAGCCATCTTCAATGTTCCGGGTGTCGGCAACAAGCTCTATCAGGCAACTTTGCGAAGCGAAGGTCCAACCATCGTTTCCATTGTCAGCGTACTGGTCTTGGTCTTTGTGCTGGCCAACCTGCTTGTTGACCTCCTGTACGCCTGGCTGGACCCGAGGATTCGTTATGACCAGTAGAAACAACCATTTTGTAGCACCCGTCGAAGAGACGCCGCTGCTGGCAACAGATGCCCTGAAGACTGACCAAGCACCGCTGAGCCTCTGGGCAGACGCTTGGCGAAAACTTCGCCGCCGTCCGCTCTTCATCATCTCAGCGTTGCTAATCCTCGGGCTGACCATTGTGGCGCTGTTTCCCGGCCTATTTTCGTCAGTTGCACCCAACGACGGCTGCGAACTGGCCAATTCCGAAGGTGGTCCCACGGCCGGGCATCCTTTCGGTTTTACGTTCCAGGGGTGCGACATCTATTCGAGGGTTGTCCACGGGACGCAGGCCTCGCTCTCAGTGGGCGTGTTGTCCGTGCTTTGTGTCCTGATTATCGGAGTGACCCTCGGTGCAATTGCAGGCTACTACGGGGGCTGGGTGGATGCTGTCCTTGCACGGCTTGGTGACATTTTCTTCGCTTTGCCCCTAGTCCTTGGCGCGCTGGTTATCACTCAGCTGCCGGTGTTCCGGGAAAACAAGAGTGTGTGGACAGTCGTTGCGGTCATTGCACTTTTGGCGTGGCCGCAAATGGCCCGTATCACCCGTGGCGCCGTGCTCGAAGTCCGCAATGCCGACTTCGTTACGGCGGCCCGTGCCTTGGGTGTCTCTAAAGTGGGTGCCTTGGTGCGGCACGTCCTGCCGAATGCCTTAGCCCCCATCATCGTGCTCGCAACCTTGAACCTGGGCATCTTCATCGTGGCTGAGGCCACGCTGTCGTTCATTGGCATTGGGTTACCACCAAGCATCATGTCCTGGGGTAATGACATCGCGGGCGCGCAGGCGTCCATCCGGACCAAGCCGGAAATCATGCTTTACCCTGCGGCGGCGTTGTCCATCACGGTCCTGAGTTTCATCATGCTCGGCGACGCTGTCCGCGACGCCCTCGACCCGAAGAGCCGGCAGCGATGAGAGACAACAAGATGACAATTCCCGACGTACACGTTGATGAAGCAGGGTATTCAGGAACCAGGCCCCTGCTGGAAATTCGCGACCTGGCAATCACGTTCAAAACCAGTGGCGGCGACGTTCAGGCCGTTCGCAATGCCCACCTGACCATCATGCCCGGTGAAACTGTGGCCATCGTGGGGGAGTCCGGTTCGGGCAAGTCCACCACGGCATTGGCTGCCATCGGCCTGCTGCCCAACAACGGTTCGGTGTCCGGGGGGCAGATTCTTTTGGACGGCGAGGACATCGCCCATGCCACCGAGAAGCGCATGATCGAACTCCGTGGCAACACGATCGGCATGGTGCCGCAGGACCCGATGTCCAACCTGAACCCGGTCTGGAAGATCGGCTATCAGGTCAAGGAGACGCTTCGCGCGAACGGCCGGCCCAGCGGGCCGGATGACATCGCCAAGGTTCTGGCCCAGGCAGGACTTCCGGACGCCCATCGGCGAGCAAACCAGTACCCGCACGAGTTCTCCGGCGGCATGCGCCAGCGTGCGCTCATCGCCATCGGGTTGTCCTGCCAGCCGCGACTCTTGATCGCGGACGAGCCAACGTCGGCACTGGACGTCACGGTCCAGCGGCAGATCCTGGATCACCTGGACACGATGACATCGGACCTGGGCACCGCCGTCTTGCTGATCACCCATGACTTGGGCCTGGCGGCAGAGCGGGCCGACAAGGTGGTGGTCATGTACCGCGGGCAGGTAGTGGAGGCCGGACCATCCTTGGCGCTGCTACAGAACCCGCAGCACCCGTACACCAAACGGCTGGTCGAGTCTGCGCCGTCACTGGCCAGCCGCCGGATCCAGGTCGCTAAGGAACAGGGCGTGGAACCGTCTGATCTGCTCGCCCCTGACGCGGAGGTGGCTGCCGCGGACCATGTTCTGGAGATCAGGGACTTGCGGAAGGTCTATAAACTGCGGCAAGGGCTGGGTAAGTCCACGGATTTCGCGGCCGTGGACGGTGTCAGCTTCGACGTGGCGAGGGGGACCACCACTGCGATTGTGGGGGAGTCAGGCTCCGGCAAGTCCACTGTGGCAAAGATGGTCCTGCAGTTGGAGAAGCCTACGGACGGGAAGATCCTTTTCGACGGCGTCGACACCTCGTTGCTAAAGGCATCGGAACTCTTCAAATTCCGCCGCCGTGTGCAGCCGATCTTCCAGGATCCCTACGGCTCGCTGGACCCGATGTACAACATCTTCCGGACGATCGAGGAGCCGCTGCGCGTCCATAAGGTCGGCGACAAAGTGAGCCGTGAGAAGAAGGTCCGCGAACTGCTGGACCAGGTGGCACTCCCGCAGTCAAGCATGCAGCGGTTCCCGAACGAGCTCTCCGGCGGCCAGCGGCAGCGTGTCGCAATCGCGCGGGCACTTGCCCTGGACCCCGAAGTGATCATCTGCGATGAAGCGGTGTCCGCGCTGGACGTACTGGTCCAGGCACAGGTACTTAACCTGCTGGCTGACCTGCAGTCCAACCTGGGCCTCACCTACCTCTTTATCACCCATGACCTGGCCGTAGTGCGGCAGATCGCGGACCACGTCTGCGTCATGGAAAAGGGCAAGCTGGTGGAGACAGGGTCCACAGACGATGTCTTTGAGTCCCCGCAGCAGGAATACACCCAGGCGCTGCTCAACGCCATTCCGGGAGCGAAGCTGATGCTTCCGCCCGAGGTGGCCTGACAAGCAGTCAGTCGATGGAGCCGGTGCCCTGGTGGGCGCCGGCTCCACCCGTTTAAGGACTATTGCGGATCGGTCACAAAGTCTTCGGTGACGGTGACGGTGGCGTAGCCGGCCGCGTCGCCGGACGGAGCAGTTATGCCCAGCGCCCGCAGCCTGCCTTCGAGGAGGCTGCCCAGTGACCGGCGGCCGGAGGCGTTCATATGGACGGCGTCACTCAGGTCCTTGGCGAGGCCGTATTTGGTCAGCCAGTCGCCGACGCCCACAAACGGCATGCCATGCCTGGCCGCCACGGTGCCAAGCAGGACATCCACCTGGCTGCGGCGACCACCGCCATAGTTCGCGCCGCGCCCGAGCGTGCCGATCAGGACCTTCTGTACACCCGGGTACCGCACATTCAGCGCAGCGATAAGGCGGTCCGCGTTGGCCACGATATGTGCGTCCGTGGCGCCCTTGCCGGCGTCGTTGCCGCCGCCCTGGATGACTATCAGCGGGGGAGTGCCGTAAGGAAGCTTCCAGTCGCCCCGCTCGAGGGCATCAATGTAGTTCCCCGTCTTGCCGT
>JBKKDH010000075.1:0-5216 GCA_046708445.1 Arthrobacter sp. | reverse complement strand
GCTCTCCAATGGCGATTACCGGTTGATTGCGGTGGAAACCAGCAACGGCGATGTCCTGGTGACCGGTCTCCCGCTCGCCGGGAAGGAAAGCACCCTTACATCCCTGGTGTGGACGTTTGTTTTTGTTTCCCTGGGCGGGCTGGTCCTGATCGGCCTGGCCGGTACGATCCTGATCCGGCGCACCATGCAGCCGCTGGAGCAGCTTTCCGAGGTGGCCACCCGCGTTTCGCGGCTCCCGCTGGACGCCGGCGAGGTGGCACTCGCGGTGCGCGTCCCGCCGTCGAACTCCAACCCCGGAACCGAGGTGGGCAGTGTGGGGCATGCACTGAACCTCATGCTGGACAACGTGGCCAACGCACTGCAGGCCCGGCAGCAAAGCGAGACCAAGGTACGGCAGTTCGTTGCCGACGCCTCCCACGAACTGCGCACCCCGCTGACCGCCATCCGGGGCTACACCGAGCTGATGCGAATGACCGAGAACTTCACCCCGGACGGCCGGAAATCGCTGGCCCGGGTGCAAAGCCAGTCCGAGCGCATGACCACGCTGGTGGAGGATCTGCTCCTGCTCGCCAGGCTGGACGAGGGCCAGCCGCTGAAACTCAGCGAAGTGGACCTGACGCAGCTGGTGATCGAAACTGTCAGCGACGAGAAAGTCATCGCACCGGGCCACAACTGGCATCTGGAGCTTCCGGATGAGCCGCTGGCGGTCAACGGCGATGCTTCGCAGCTGCGCCAGGTGCTGGTGAATCTGCTCTCCAACGCCCGCAAGCACACCGCTCCGGGCACGACGGTGACTACGGCCGTGATGAGGTCCGCCGATGGCACTGCCGTGGTGACTGTGACGGACGACGGCGCCGGCATTCCACCCGAATTCGTGGACCAGGTTTTCGCCCGGTTTGCCCGCGCAGACGCGGCCAGGAAGGGATCCGCCCCGTCGTCCGGTGCGGCGGCCTCGGAAGGCACCAGCGGGCTCGGGCTGTCCATCGTCCAGTCCATTGTGGAGGCCCATGGCGGCAGCGTGGAGGTGACGTCACGGCCAGGCCGGACCGAGTTCGCGTTGTGCCTGCCAGTGATCGCCGGCCCCTGGCAAGGCAACGCACCGGCGTCGTGATCTCTGTTACCAAAATGTGACTTAAGCGTCGAGCTCCTGTAGCGTCGATGAGGTGCGGTTCCCTTTGGGCCGTGTATCCGGATGACGCCAAGCTCTGCCGCTTCCCGGATTCCGCTTGACCAGGCAGAGGCGGGGGACCCAGAGTCCCGGGCATTAACTGCCCTTGGGGTGAAGCCAACACGTGATGTTTCCGTGTGGCCGGATGCCCTCATCCGAACCCGACAGCTAACTCCGCAGGTGTGAGAGGCGATCCATCATGTCTGAATTCAAGGTAGAAACGCGCCCAGAGCGCAGTGCACATAAACTCAACGGCCGTGGCAAGCCCGCGGCGCAACACGCAAAAGCCTCGTCCCTGGGCAAGCGCGCAGCCGTGTTCACGGCGGCCTGCGCCCTGCTCATCGGAGTGGGCGCCGCAGGCCAGGCATCCGAGTCCATGACTCCGGTGTCGGCCAGCGGAAGCCAGTCCTCGGCGGCGGAGATCGAGTCCAACCTGAGCCTCGAAAAGGCCGAGATGCGGGCCAACCCGGCCTCTCCCGCCCCGGAACCCGCCCCCGCCGAGCTAAGCGTTGCCCCGCAGGCCGCCGACCCGGCACCCGCACCGGCACCGGAGCCAGTGCCCGAGCCCGCACCGGTCCCAGTGCCCGAGCCCGCACCGGTCCCCGTCGTGGCCGTCAATGATCCGGCCGGGGCCCAGGCCTATGCGGCCAGCCAGCTGGCCAGCTATGGCTGGTCGGCCGACCAGATGCAGTGCCTGCAGACGCTGTGGACTAAGGAATCCGACTGGACCACCACGGCAACCAACGCGAGCAGCGGCGCCTACGGCATCGTACAGTCGCTTCCCGCCGAGAAGATGGCGAGTGCCGGTGCCGACTACCTCACCAACTACCGCACGCAGATCAACTGGGGCCTGAACTACATCCAGGAGCGCTACCAGTCCCCGTGCGGCGCGCTCAACTTCCACCTGTCTAACAACTGGTACTAAGCCGGCACGTCCGGCTTCGGCCATCCGAAGCAGCAGGCCCTGAATCCCCGGTTCAGGGCCTGCTGCTCTTGGCGTGCACAGTCCCACAGCAGCCAGGGAATTCCGTGAAGTGACCGTTGTCCGGCTGGACGAGGCAGGCCGCGGAAATGCCCTGCGCACTGCGTGGCTCGCGTCGCCGTCGCCGATTCTGGCATATCTTGACCCGGCCCTGGATCCAACGGCTTTGGACGCACTGGCGGCCCCCCCTGCTCGCTTGGGCAAGCAGATGTGGCGACCGGCGCCCGCGTAGGCAACCATCCGGCGTCGGGCGCACCGGCACGTTGGTTCTTCGACACGGAACTCCTGACCCTGGCCAGCACGTGCGGCCCGCGGGTCGCGGGGTTCGTGTGGACTGGACCGGCATTCCGGATTCGGACATGGATTACAGCCGGACTGCCCTTGCCTACGTGCGTGATGCAGTCCGGCTGGGGCGCGACCTGCGGTCCGGCCTGATCCCGGTGCCAGCAGTCCGGGCTTCCCTGGCCTGCGGCTCAGGGCCATACTTGGGCCATGAAATTCACCACCAGGATCCTGGGCAGCGGCAACAAGGCAGGCATTGAGGTTCCGGAGGAGGTCGTGTCCGCCCTCGGCGCAGGCAAGCGACCGCCGGTTGTGGTGACCATCAACGGCAGGAGCTACCGGAGCAGCATCGCGGTGATGGGCGGGCAGAGCCTGATCGGTGTGAGTACCGCCAACCGGGAATTCGTCGGCGTAGAGGCCGGCGATACCGTTGAGGTGGACGTGGAACTGGACACCCAGCCGCGGATCATCGAGGTCCCGGATGACCTGGCCGCAGCGATGGCCGCCGAACCGGACGCCCAGGCGTTCTATGCCACGCTGAACTACAGCACGCAGCGCCGTTACGTGGAGCCGCTCGGGGATGCCAAAACGGAGGAAACCAGGGCGAGGCGGATCGCGAAGGTAGTAGCCGACCTCAAAGCCGGAAAGAAATAATCCGCCGTCCCCCGGCGTCGGTTTCCACCGAGGCAGTGACCGCGCTGTAATCCGGGATGTGGAGCACTCCTGCCGGCAATTCGCCGGTATTAGGGCCCACCGCGACGGTCCGGATGCCTGCGGCCACGCCCGCCGCAATACCGGCTGGCGCATCCTCAAAGACCACGGCATCCTCCGGCTCCACGCCCAGCAGTCCGGCGGCGGTCAGATAGCCTTCGGGGTGCGGTTTGCCGCGCGTCACGAGGTCGGCCGTCACAGCAGCGGCAGGCATGTCCAGTCCAGCGGCTTCCATCCGGATGTCAGCCAGGATCCGGTCCGCCGACGTCACCAGCGCAACGGCATCGGCCGGCAGGCTCCGGAGCAGTTCGGCGGCGCCGGGCAACGGAACGATGCCGGCAGTCCGCACCCGCTCCATGGCACCAAGTTCCGCGGTGAGCGCCACGACGTCGGCACCGGCCGGCGCGAACCGGCGCACGGTGTCGCCGGCCTGGACGCCGTGGGAGGTGCGTAGGATCTCGGCGATGTCCAGGCTGTAGCGGGCGGCGAACTCGCCCCACACCTGTTCCACGACGGCCGTGGAGTCCACCAGCGTGCCGTCCATGTCAAAGAGGACGGCACGGCAGGTCAGTGTTCGTGTGGCGGCAGGCGTGGGGAGGGTCATGCACCCCATTTTGCCCTAGGTTTTGCCCTAGTCGTCGCGTCCCGGAATGTACTGCACTGCCCACTTGTTTCCGTCCGGGTCCGCAAAGTAGACGAAGTGCCCCCAGTCCTGGATGTCGATATCACTCACATCCACGCCGTTGCCCTTGAGGTGGTCATGGGCGGCCTGGATGTCATTGACCACGATCTGCAGGTTGGGTGCGCTGCCCGGAGGGGCATCGGTGAGCCCTTCGCCGATGCTGATCGAGCAGGCCGAGCCGGGCGGGGTCAGCTGGACAAAGCGGATGGAGTCGCTGGGCCGCTCGTCGAAATCCGCGTTGAACCCCACCTTGTTGACATAGAAGTCCTTGGCGCGGTCGACGTCGGAGACGGGCACAAAGACGAGTTCAAGTTTCCAGTCCATCCGCACAGGCTAGCGGGAGGATGCTGAATCCGGAACCCCCCGAACCGCAATGCAGAGCCGTTCCGGTCCCCGCTCGGCCGGGGCCTATCCCGCGATCCCGTACAGGCGGTCGCCGGCGTCGCCCAGACCCGGAACGATGTAGGACTTCTCGTTGAGCTTCTCGTCGATGGACGCCAGGACGATCGTCACGTTGGCGTCGGAGAGTTCCTCCTCCAGCTTGGCCAGCCCTTCCGGGGCGGCCAGCAGACAGATGCACGTCACGTCGGAGGCTCCGCGCTTGAACAGGAACTTAATGGCTTCGCGGAGGGTGCCGCCGGTGGCCAGCATGGGGTCCAGGACGAAGATCTGCCGGTCCGTGAGGTTCTCCGGGAGCCGTTCCGCGTACGTGATGATGTCAAGGGTTTCCTCGTCCCGGGCCATGCCCAGGAAACCCACTTCAGCGGTGGGGACCAGCTTGGTCATGCCTTCGAGCATCCCCAGGCCGGCGCGCAGGATGGGAACCACCAGGGGTGTGGGCTTAGTGAAAGCCGTGCCTACAGTGGTGCTCACTGGTGTCTCGATGGTCACGGGCTGGGTGCGGACATCGCGGGTGGCCTCGTATGCCAGGAGCGTCACCAGCTCTTCCGTCAGCTGCCGGAAGACCGGGGACGGGGTGTTTTTGTCCCTCAGGACGGTGAGCTTATGGGCGACCAGCGGGTGGTCCACAACGAGAGTGCGCATGGGTCAAAACTACCATCCGGGATGGGCGACACCGGCGCGGATTCAGCCCGGATGATCGTCCCGGAGGACAGGGTGTTCAAACGTGGGAGCCGGACCGGCGTGCTCGTGTTTCCGCGTCAGATGGAACAGCCGGTGGGCCAGGATCACCATGCCCACCCAGGCCAGGCCCAGGAACCACCCGGCCATCACGTCCGTGAGCCAGTGGTGGCCCAGGAACACGCGGCTCAGGCCCATCGCGATGATGAAGACCGCCCCGGCGGTAATGGCTGTGATCCGTGCCCAAAGTACTTCGAACTGGAGGCACATGATGTACACCAGGACGCCGATCACCACGGTGGTGTTGAGGG
>JBKKDH010000074.1:0-5984 GCA_046708445.1 Arthrobacter sp. | reverse complement strand
GATGCCAGTGCCGAGGCCCGGATCGGCGGATCCCTGGCCGAGGCCTCGCAGCACGCCACCGTCAAGACAGCCAGCTTCGATTCCGGCGACGCCAACCGCGACGGCCACGTCAAGGGCCCTGATTTCTTCGACGTGGAGAACTTCCCCGAGATGACTTTCCGCGCCACCTCAGCGGAAGGCGACGGCGAGGATTACACGCTCACCGGCGACCTCACCATCCGCGGCATCACCAAACCCATCGAACTCGAAGTCGAATTCACCGGCGTTGCCGTTGACCCCTTCGGAGCCACCCGCGCGGGCTTCTCCGCAGAGGCCGAGATCAGCCGCAAGGAGTTCGGCCTGACCTGGAACGCGGTGTTGGAAACCGGCGGCCTCCTGGTCAGCGACAAAGTCAGGATCAACGTCGAAGCGGCGCTGGTTAAGTCCTGACGCCATGGCGGCTTCCGATGGACGGCATTCCGCAGGAAGGCACTCCGCGGGACGCGACGCATCAGGACCGGATTCCGCAGGACCCGACGACGGCGACATCCGGCTTTCGGCGCGTGTCTTCGGCGTGGTGCAGGGCGTCGGATTCCGATTCTGGACCATGGGCAAGGCCGAGGAACTGGGCCTGACGGGGTTGGTGAAAAACCTCGACGACGGCTCCGTGTCCGTGATCGCCGAGGGACCACCAGCCCAGGTGGAGGAGTTGCTCGACTGGCTGAAGTCGGACAACACCCCCGGCCGGGTGGAACGGGTTGAAGATTCCCTGTCCGCGGCCGAGGGTGCTTTCCGCGGTTTCAGGGCCCGCTGACCGGCGCGTTTTTCTGACCGCCGGGCCGGCCGGCACTGGTCCTGCGGCTCAGGCCGATGAACGCGCCGAGCTCCTCCAGCACCTCGGGTTTCCGAGGCATGTAGTTGGTGAGTTCGGGGGAGCGGAGAATGACTGCCCGCCACTGGCCGCGGGAAACAGCCACGTTGATCCTGTTCCGGTTCAACAGGAATTCGGCACCGCGAGGGGCTTCGGCAACAGCGGAGCAGGCCATGGACACCACGACGATGGGCGCCTCCTGGCCCTGGAACTTGTCCACGGTTCCCACCCGTACTCCGTCCAGGCCCGCCTGCTGTAGCTCGTGCCGGACCAGCTGGACCTGCGCGTTGTAGGCCGCCACCACCAGGACGTCTTCGGCTGCCAGAGGCCGGGCAGGCTGGTCGCCGCCGGAGATCCACTTCAGCCCGATGTGCCGCCGGGCCTGCCTGACCACTTCGGCGGCTTCCTCGAGTGAGGACGTGGTGTTACCGCTGTGTTCAACGAACACCGTTTCCACTCCGGGCGGCACCTCGGCCAGGCTCCGGAGTGTGGCCGCCGCTGCCGATTCGAGCTTGCCGTCGTAACTCAGGACTGAGACCGCGCGGCACAGTTCGGGGTGCATGCGCCAGCTGTCGGCCAGGAAATAGCCCAGTTCCGCGGGGAGTGTAGCGTGCCCGGCAGCCAGCCAGCCGAGCGCCGACTCGTCCACGGGTTCCGGGTGCGAGCCCTGGGTGACCTGCGGAAGCTGCTGCGGGTCACCCAGGAGCAGCAGGCGTTTAGCGGAACGTGCCACAGCCAGTGTGTTGGCCAGCGAGAACTGCCCTGCTTCGTCAATGACCAGCAGGTCCAGGGACCCGGCCGGAACCGACTTGCCGGTCATGGTCCACGCCGTGCCGCCCACCAGGCAGCCGCCGCGGGAAGCAAGCAGCGCGGCGACGTCGGTTTCCTTGGTGTGGCGCCACGGCACTTCGTGATCCGAGGCAAGCTTCTTGGCCACCCGGTCCGGGGCGACACCGGCGGTTTTGATCGCCGTGCAGAGCATGTTCTCCACTACGGCGTGCGACTGGGCAACAACGCCGATCTTCCAGCCTTCCTCCACCAGCCGGGCGATGACATGGGAGCCGACGTAGGTTTTGCCGGTTCCCGGAGGCCCCTGGACGGCGACGTAGGAGTGGTCCAGGTCTTGCAGCGAGGCCGTGATGGCCGTGACGTAGTCCGCCGCGCCGGAGCTGTCCATTCCGACGGCGGCAGGGGCGGGCAGCGAGCGGAACCGCGGCGGCAGCTTGCGCAGGATGTCCACGCCCGGGTGCCCGGGAAGCCGCGGCACCGAGGCCCCCACAGCCTGGGCCAGCTCAGCCAGGGCGGCCTCGATGTTCAGCGTCGGAACGGGCTTGTCCTCTGTCAGGGCGACGGGGAAGTGCGGGTACGCGGGGACCTTGCCGGTCTCCTTTTCCTCGATGGTGATGAGGGTTTTACCCGGAGTGTCCGGGTGGTCCTCGACGGCGGTGACCCGGGTGCCGAAGCTAAAGCCGCGCGCCAGCAGGTTTCCCTGCGGATCCTCCAGCCCGTCGGGCACCGGCGAATCGTAGAGCCGGCACCACGTGCTGCCGGGTTTGAAGTCCGAGCCTTCACTCATGGTCCCGCAGAGCTTCAGGACGCGGGTGCGCATCCGCACTGTGGGCTTGCTGAGGACCCAGTCCGCCACGACCTCAGCAGAGTCGACCACAAACACGTTGCGGTGCTCTGACCAGTGGTCGATCTCCGCCTCGGTACGGTCGAAGTGCTCCCACCAGAACTGCTTCCGTTCGCGCCGGTGGTAGCCCGTGGCGGCGGCCACCATGGCGATGGCACGCTCATCGTCGGTCCAGGGCCGGGTATCCGGGAGGCCGGCCAGATACTCCCGGAGCCGAAGCTCCTCGGGCGTTGGTTCCGCTTCCGGAACGTCAGGCAGCGGCGGCCGCTGCGCCCCGGCGTCGAGCGTTTCTGCGGCCATGGGCCCCCCTGCTGGGGCCCCGGAAGCCGAATATCGAAGCTGCAGCAGCCAGTCACGGAGTCGGAGGGTGGAGAGGCAGTCGTATTCGTTGTAATCGGAAATTGAGGCCAGGATCTCGTGGGCACCGGCGGCATCGCCGTCGTCGCGGGCCGCGCAATAGGCGGCGTAGGCCACGACGGAGGCCCCGGCATCCTTCACGTCGCCTGAGCGGAGGTGATCGCCCATGTAGAGCGGCTCAAGTTTCTTGATGGAGTAGGAAGGCTCGGAGATCCGGAGCGAGTGGCGGGCCGTGGCGTAGAGGTCCACCAGTACGCCTTCGCGGAGCCAGTCGTCCACGATGTCCTCGCCCGCCAGATGCGTCACGGACAGGTTCCGGAGTGCGGATTTTTCGTACGCGGCGTAGTGGTAGACGTGCATATCCGGGTACCGGGCACGGCGTTCCTCCACGTAGGCCAGGAAGTCCAGGAAGGCCTGCCGTTCCTCGGAGCGGGAATGAGCCCAGAACGGACGGAACACCGGCTTATCGGCGGCGTCCGCAGTGGCATCCGGCGCCTCGATCACGCCGAAGAGGTACTCCAGTCCCCACTGGCAGGTGGCCGGGTCCTGCCAGAGCGGATCACCCTCGAAGTCAAAGAAGATGTCGCCAGGGCTGGGCGTGGGGATGCTGCCCAGCGCGTTCTCCGGCAGCACCTTGAACATGACCGTGTGGTCCTCGCCATCCGTGGCGAATGTCCGCGAGCCGTGCGGAACATCCCGGCCCAGCTGCATCCTGGCCTGGTCGCGGAGCCGCACCAGCGAACCAGTTGCCTTCTCCGGCGGAAGGTCCGCCAAGGCATCTATGGTGGTGATTCCCTCGGCACGGAGCTTCTTCCGGCGGAGGGTGGACATCCCGCCGACCATCAAGAGGTCCCGGTGGGCCTTGACCTGCTCGGCGCAGTAGTTGCAGCGCCCGCAGCACGTGATGCCGGGCTGCAGCCACTGCACCGCGCCGGCACCCTCCCGGTGGGCAGCGGCCAGGGCGCGGAAGTGGTCGCGGCGCTCGCGGAAGACCGGCAGCAGGTCGGGCAACGAATGGACGCTGCGCACGTAGTCGCCGTCAACCACGGCGCCGAGCACCAGGGTGACCTTGGGGGAGGGCTCCAGGCCCATCCCGATCAGCTGGTCGCCGTAGGCGGCCAGCTGCAGGAGGGCACCCACCTTGGCGTGCCGCGCCAGCTTGGTGTCCCAGACCTCGTACCGTCCCGGATTTCCGGTGCCGGCGGCCTCGTTGACGATGAAATCTGCATAGCCCAGGAACTCGCCGTCGAAGAAGGTTGCCTGGAAGACCACGTCCGCTCCGGCCCGCAGCGCCAGCTCGGTTTCGGCCTGCTTGGCCACCAGGTTCTCGCGAACGTTTTCGCCACGCTCAATCGAGTACACGCCCGCGCCGCGGCTGGCATCCCACTGACCGTACTGGGCGATCAGGCCCGCCAACACCTTCGCCTCGTGCTTGTCGCCCAGGGCTCCGGCGCGACGCTGCATCTCGTCGTCGGGAAATTCGGCCTTGGCGGAGCGGCCCAGCTTCTCGTCCAGGATCCGGAGCGTCCGGTATTCACACTCGCTGGCAGCCACGAGGTCGCTGGCGGAAAACACCAGGTCCGGCGCCGCGCCGGGGTCAGCGGTGGCAGAATCGAGCAGGAACATGGGGCCTCCCCATTGACTGGCCTGGCCGGAGGGCGGTTCCCCTGGCCTTTATGTGAATCTAGCAAGAGGGTCTGACAATACGGCCCGACTGGCAAGGAGGGGTGGCGGGCCAAGCCTCCGGTCAGCCCTCGGCGTCTGCCCGCACCTGGGCCTTGTCGTGCTCGGTGTGGGCGCGGCGGAGCAGCTCCAGGAACTCGGTCTCGTTGCGGATGAGCCGCTTGTACTTCTCGGGAAGCTTGCGGATCTGGTCTTCCTCGCGGACCATCCGGGCGAAGATCTTGTCCCGCTCCGCCATGTCCGTTTCGTAGGTGAGGTCCAGGTAGTCGGTGGCGTGCCGCTTGGCGCCGGATACCGCGTTCTTGGCCTTGCCCTTGGGGCTGAAAATGGACGCGAGGATGGTGACCACCAGGACACCCAGGATCACCGTCAGGGAAACCGCCGTGCTGACTTCCACCACATTGACGTGCTGGCCGTCGTTGACGAACGGCAGGGTGTTCTCATGCAGGGCGTGCAGGATGAGTTTCACGCCGATGAAGCCCAGGATGGCGGCCAGCCCGTAGGAGAGGAAAATCAGGCGGTCCAACAGGCCGTCAATGAGGAAGAACAGCTGGCGCAGGCCCATCAGGGAGAACGCCGTGGCAGTGAAGACGATGTACACGTTTTGGGTCAGCCCGAAGATGGCGGGGATGGAGTCGAGGGCAAACAGGATGTCCGTGCCGCCAATGGCCACCATCACTAGCAGCATCGGCGTCAGGACGCGTTTGCCGTCCTCCATGGTGAAGAGTTTGTCGCCGTCGTAGTGTGCCGACGCCGGGAGGTACTTCTTGGCGAGCCGGACCACCAGGCCCTCGGATTCTTCGTCGTGTCCATTGGGCTTGAGCAGGTTGCCGGCCGTGATCAGCAGGATGAGCCCAAAGATGTAGAACACCCACGCGAAGCTGTTGATCAGGGCGGCGCCGAGGAAGATGAAGGCCGTACGGGCAATGAGCGAGAAGACGATGCCGAACAGCAGCACCTTTTGCTGGTCCGCCCGGGGCACCCGGAAGCTGGCCATGATGATGAGGAACACAAAGAGGTTGTCCACGGACAGGGCCTTCTCCGTGACGTAGCCGGCGAAGTATTCGGTGCCCATGGTGGTGCCGCCCAACACCAGCACGCCAAGGCCAAAGAGGAGCGCGATCCCCACGTAGATGGAGGACCAGATGGCCGATTCCTTCAACGAGGGGGTGTGGGCCTTCCGGACATGGAAGAAGAAATCGAAGGCCAGCAGGCCAACAATTCCTGCGATGGTCAGGGTCCAGACTATGGAGGGAACTTCCACGTGGCGGGCCTTTCGTCGGAGTCTTCCTCCAGCCTACCTAAGCCGGCTTCAGCAGTTTCCCCTTCATGACGGCCTTCCGTGAAAGCGTCTTATAGCCCTCCCGCTCAAACAGGACTGTGATGACATCGTCCTCACAGCGCATCACCAGGCCGGGCCCCCAGGACTTGTGGGTGACTGTGGACTGGAGCGGGAACGGA
>JBKKDH010000073.1:0-5400 GCA_046708445.1 Arthrobacter sp. | reverse complement strand
CGTCAGCTGTGGGAAACGAACGACACTGCGGCGCGACTCCTGGCACTCCTGATCTGTCGGCCGAAGGCGTTCGAGCGTGATGAGCTGGATACCATGCTGCGCCAGGCGCGCATCCCCAAGGTGCACGACTGGTTCGTGAACTACGTCGTGAAAAAGAGCCCGCACGCCGAAGATCTGCGTCAGGCTTGGTTCAATGATCCGGACCCCGTGGTCGCCAGTGCTGGCTGGGCGCTGACCACCGAACGTGTGGCGAAGAAGCCCGAGGGCCTCGACCTCCCCGGACTTCTCGACGTCATCGAGGCTGAGATGAGGGAAGCCCCTGATCGCCTGCAGTGGGCGATGAACCACTGCCTTGCCCAGATCGGGATCGAGCACGCCGGACACCGCGCCCGTGCACTCGACATCGGTGAGCGGCTCGAGGTGCTCAAGGACTACCCGACGCCGCCGAACTGCACTTCTCCATTCGCACCCATCTGGATCAACGAGATGGTGCGTCGGGCCGGATAGACAGGATGACATCCTTGGCAACGATGCGGCCGCCGTCAGGCGTACGGAGTGCGGAACAAAGTAACTCCCCATTCAGAGTTGTGCAGCACGATGCCAGCTTCCTTTGGCGCGAACTCGAGCGGCCCTCGGAGGTACCTTGCCATCCGCTCCTGTTCCTCGTCCCACGGGGAGTCGCAGGTGCCAACAAAGCTTTCCATTGACTCCGGATCAGGCGTGATTGTTTGGCCAACGATGCTGACTCTTAGCGCATATGAAGCGCAAGGGATTCGCACGGTCATCAATGGACTGCCGCCGACGACGGCGAACCGCACGGCGTAGTCGCCGGAGCTCAACCCCGGACCGGAGGGTACTGAGGACGGCATCATGGAACCGGAAGTAAAGTACTGGCACTCCACCACTCCGTTGGCCAGGGCCTCGTCAGGGCTTTGTCCTAAGCAGTCGTCTGCACCCGGTACGGCGGGGACAGGAGGCGCCGTCGGAACCGGTGCGAGAGTGATGCCCGGCGACAACTCCGCGCCTGTCGACGGTGCGGCAGCCACGGCAGCCGGCCTGGCGGCGGTTTGGTTCTCGGATGCTGCGCCCTGCGGTGGCGCTAGCCCACACCCTGCTACTACAACGCCGAAGGTGAGGCCCGCCGTCGACATCAGCACTTTCCTGCACGCTCCACTCACAGCGTTCCCCCACGTGCGTCCATGGTCCGAACACTACGTGTCCGTTGACGTTCACGGAAGCACCAGTATCTGCTGATGCGACCTCTACTGACGCCCCTGCTAGGAGGCTACATCGAGCTTTTCGCCCGATGACGTGCGGAGCGTCCCCTGGATCGCATCCAAGGAAAGGGCCAGTTCTTCGGCAAGGGCAGCCACGATCATAAAAGACGGTGTCGCGATCCGACCCGTCTCGATTTTCCTGAGTGTCTCGGGGGATATGCCCGCCCCGAGAGCCACCTGGACCAGGGTCCGTTCCCCGCGCGCATTACGGAGCATCTCGCCGAGCAGCCTCCCGGCGCGGACATCTTCGGGGCTTAGGGGGACTCTGACCATCCTCCAAGCATAGTACCGTTATAATAATACCGGTACTAAGTTGGAGGAATCGTTGATTGAGTTACTCACGCCTCGAGAAATTGACCAGGCACGCGTCTCGGGCCAATTCGTTGCGAAGACCCTGTCGGACTTGCGGCAGAGAATCGAGCCTGGGACGAATCTCTTGGACATCAACAACTGGGCAGCTTCGATGATCCGGAGCGCAGGAGCACGTTCGTGTTATGTCGACTACGCCCCGGCGTTTGGGCGCGGGCCTTTCGGAAAAGTCATCTGTACGTCCGTCAACGACGCCGTTTTGCACGGCCTCCCGCATGACTATGTTCTAGCGGACGGGGATCTACTCACCCTTGATTTCGCAGCAAGCGTTAATGGTTGGGTCACTGATTCCGCCATCAGTTTCGTAGTGGGGAATTCTTCTTCGCCTCAGGACCAGAACATGATTGAAACTACGGAGCGAGCGCTTCTGGCTGGTATCCGGGCAGCCGAGTCCGGAGCGCGTATCGGAGATATCTCCCATGCAGTTGGCTCAGTCCTCGAATCAGCACACTTCGAGGTCAACACTGAATTTGGCGGACATGGTGTGGGAAGCACCATGCACCAGGACCCGCATATTCCGAATATCGGTAAGCCTGGACGCGGATACGTGCTCCGCCCGGGACTGCTCTTGGCAATAGAACCCTGGATTATGGCCGGCACCAGCAAACTCGTAACAGCTCCTGACGGGTGGACCTTGTGCAGCTCCAATGGCGGTCGAACTGCGCATTCCGAGCACACGATTGCCGTCACGGAATCCGGGCCCGTCATTCTCACTCAAGTGGTCTAACCAACCTCCGGCCTGGCTTTTTGACACCGGCGGGACCTCGATCAACTGCCCGCCAAGCCGGCCGGCAATGCCTGCGGCGCAACTGGGCCAATCGCAACTAAAAGCCGTGACCGTCCGATGATCGGAACGGCACCGCCATCTGAATCACCCGCCCGCCGTCAACGCCTCACCCCACGTGCACCCACGGCCGCTTCGTGACATCCGGTTCGGCCTCCCGGAGGATCTCGCGCGTCACGGGGGCGATCTCACCCTCGCCCAGCACCAGGAAGCGCAGGAGGTTCACGGCAGGGTTGCCTTCGGTCCAGCGGAAGTACACGTGCGGCATCAGGCCGGTCACGTCACGGATGTGCAGGAGCACCGAGGCGATGGTGTTGGGCACCACCGGGCCGTGCACCTCCAGCACGGCGAATCCGTGCCGCATCACACCCCGGACCTCCAAGGCAGTTTCGAAGTCGGAGGAATCATCCACCGTGACCTCCAGGAACAGGGCCTGGTAGTTGGCGGGGAAATGGCTGGCTTCGGTGGCGGATGCCAGCTTCTGCCGGTAGGCCTCGGCGGACTGGCGGAGCGGTTCGTGGGCGATGATCCCGATGGGCCCGGACAGGTTTTCCGCCATGAACTCCAGCGCCTGCGTGTCCAGCCGCACGTGCGTGGCGTGCAGTTCGAAGGAGCGCAGCACCCTGGACAGCAGCGAGATGCTGACGATCCCGAGGATGAAGAACCCAGCAATCCGGATCCCCTCCGGCCGCTCAAAGATGTTGGCGACCGTGGTGTAGACAAAAAGCACCGCAATCACACCGAACCCAATGGTCCGCTTCCGCTGCTGCATCCGGCGGGCCGAAAGCGTCACGGCCACCGCCGCCGAGGTCATCAGCACCAGGACGCCGGTGGCATACGCACCGCCCTGGGCATCGACGTCGGCCTCAAACAGCCAGGTGATGACGAATCCGGTGAGCGTGAAGACCAGCACCAGCGGGCGCACGGCCTTCGCCCATTCGGGTGCCATGCCGTACCGCGGCAGGTACCGGGGGACAAGGTTCAGCAGGCCCGCCATCGCGGACGCCCCGGCGAACCAGAGAATGGCGATGGTGCTGAGGTCGTACACGGTTCCAAAGCCGTCTCCCAGGTATTCGTGCGCGAGGAACGCCAACGCCCTTCCATTCGCCTCCCCGCCAGGCAGGAACTCGTGCCCGGGGATCAGGACCACCGTCGTAAAGCTGCTCGTCACCAGGAAGGTACTCATGATCACTGCTGCGGTGGTCAGCATCTTCCGCGTCCCCTGGATTCGCCCGGCCGGGTTCCCGTCAGTGTCGCCGGCGCCACCGCGGACCTGCGGCATCACCGCCACTCCTGTTTCAAAGCCGGACAGTCCCAGGGCCAGCTTGGGGAAGACCAGCAGGGCCATGGCCACTGCCATGAGCGGATTGCCGTGCGAGGTGTTGAGGGTCTGCCACCAGTCACCGACGGCAACCGGGTGGGCGGCCGCCTCGCCGAGGGACCTGGCGATAACCACCACATTGAGCCCCAGATACACGACCACCAGTACGACGGCGACGCCGATGGCCTCCTTGAACCCGCGCAGGAAGACCGCGGCGAGCAACGCAAGCAGGACCAGCGTCACTGCCACCTCCTGACCGTGCAGGAAGCCCGGAGCAAACGGGTTCTCGATCAGGTGGGCGGTGGCATCCGCAGCGGACAGCGTCATGGTGATCATGAAGTCGGTCGCCGCAAAACCCAGCAGTACCAGCACCAGCAGCTTTCCGCCCCACCGGGGGAGCAGCCGCTCCAGCATCGCGATGGACCCCTCGCCGCGGTGGCTCTCGCCCGCCACCCTGCGGTAGACCGGGAGGGCGCCCAGCAGGGTCACCGCCACCAGGACCAGCGTGGCCAGGGGAGAGATGGCGCCGGCGGCCAGCGCCGCGATGGCCGGCTGATACCCGAGGGTGGAGAAGTAGTCCACGCCCGTCAGGCACATTACCTGCCACCAGTGGTGCTTCTTCTCGGCGTCCGCCGCGACGCCCCCCGGCCCCTGATGCGCGCCCTTGGAGTCCTGGAGTCCGAACAGCAGCCAACTGGTGAGGGCCGCCTTCCGCGTCGGGGGGAGGGCCGAGGGGTCGGCAGGCGGTCTGCTCATGGTGGTCATGAAAGCCTTTCAGTCCACAGCACGGCGCCGCGGGCACAGCCGAATCTAGTACCGGCCGGACCGGCAGGACCCGGATTCCCAATGATCTTGACGCTTCCTTAACACCGCTATGACGAACACCACAGCTCCCGCGGCCGGAGCGCGAAAAAGCGCACGATCGTGGTGGGAGAATGGCCGCATGGCACGGGAACGGATAGTCATTGGCCTCAATGGCAGCGACGACGCAGAACTGCTCATCCGCCGCGCCGCCAGGATCCTGGAAAGGAGCGACGGCGGCGAGCTGGTGGCCGTCCACGTCCGCACCGCAGAGGCTGCGCCTGGAGAGTCGCCGCAGGCGCTGGAGGCCCAGCGTCGGCTGGTGGTTGACTTGGGCGGGACCTACCATACCCTTTCGGCCGCTGACCCCGCGTCGGCCCTGCTCGACTTCGCCCGCAAGTCCACTGCCACCCACATTGTGGTGGGCCAGTCCCGCCGGAGGCCATTTGCCGGCCAGCTGTCCGGGCTCCTCTCCGGCGGCAGCGTGGAAACGAGGGTGGTCCGCGGCGCGGGGGACATTGATGTCCAGGTGGTGCCGCGTTCCACGCCCCAGCACGCGCCACGGCGCAGGCGGCCCAACCTTGGCCGGGCCAGGGCCGGTGCCGGCTTTGTGCTTGCAGCTGCCCTTCCGGTCCTGCTCCAGTTGCTGCTCGCCGCCTTTGACCACAGTGTTGCCACCGCCGTCCTGATCCAGCTTGCGGGCGCCGTCGCTGTGGCCCTGGTGGGCGGACTGTGGCCAGCGGTGGTCGGCGCGCTCTGGAGCAGCGTCCTGGTGAACTACTTCTCCACCCCGCCGCTGGGCGACCTGGCGATCAGCGATCCGCAGGACCTCCTCTCGCTGGGTGTTT